>NZ_BCBP01000033.1:0-101451 GCF_001753955.1 Pseudomonas sp. NBRC 111139 | reverse complement strand
AGATCCGTGTGGGAGCGGCCTTGCGTCGCGAAAGGGCTGCACAGCAGCCCCGGGGTTTCAGCGTCGATGCAAATAATGCCGGGGCCGCTTCGCGGCCCTTTCGCGACACAAGGCCGCTCCCACAGGCCGGTGTTCAGCCTCAGCCCAGCGCAGTGTCGAGAAACATCATCACCGCAAACCCGCCCATCAACCCTGGGTAATGGAGCTGGGTGCAGCGCTGGGCATCAAGGTCGAGCCGGCGCTGGAAGCGTTGAAAGTCGCCGTCCACATCTAAAGCCTGGCGCAGTCCTTGTGGAGCCTTGTGTCGCGATTGGCTCGCGTAGCGGCCCCAACGCTCTAGAATGCTGGATGGATGCTGGGGCTGCTGCGCAGCCCAATCGCGACACAAGGCCACTCCCATACCATTGAAACCCATCCCCTCCCGCCCCATCTAAGCACCATAGTCATTCACGCAGGTGCCCCATGAGCGACCAGCAGGATTTCCCGGAACACCCGGACGAACACAGCGAAGTCGAACACACCCTCCAGGCCGAAACCGGCCACGCCCTCGCCCTGCCCGGCCAGCAGCTGCCGGACAAGGTCTACGTCATCCCGATCCACAACCGCCCGTTCTTCCCGGCCCAGGTACTGCCGGTCATCGTCAATGAAGAACCCTGGGCCGAAACGCTCGATCTGGTGGCCAAGTCACCGGACCACTGCCTGGCGCTGTTCTTCATGGACACCCCGCCAGAAGACCACCGCCACTTCGACACCTCGGCACTGCCGCAGTACGGCACGCTGGTCAAGGTGCACCATGCCAGCCGCGAAAACGGCAAATTGCAGTTCGTCGCCCAGGGCCTGTCCCGGGTGCGTATCCGCAACTGGCTCAAGCACCACCGCCCGCCCTACCTGGTCGAAGTCGAATACCCGCGCCAGCCCGCCGAGCCGACCGACGAGGTCAAAGCCTACGGTATGGCACTGATCAACGCGATCAAGGAGCTGCTGCCGCTCAACCCGCTGTACAGCGAAGAGCTGAAGAACTACCTCAACCGCTTCAGCCCCAACGACCCCTCGCCGCTCACCGACTTCGCCGCCGCGCTCACCTCGGCCACCGGCAACCAGTTGCAGGAAGTGCTCGACTGCGTGCCCATGCTCAAACGCATGGAAAAGGTACTGCCAATGCTGCGCAAAGAGGTGGAAGTCGCACGCTTGCAGAACGAAATTTCGGCCGAGGTCAACCGGCAGATCGGCGAGCACCAGCGCGAGTTCTTCCTCAAGGAACAACTCAAGGTCATCCAGCAGGAGCTGGGGCTGACCAAGGACGACCGCAGCGCCGACCTCGAACAGTTCGAACAGCGCCTGGAAGGCAAGACCCTGCCGCCCCAGGCACGCAAGCGCATCGATGAAGAGATGGGCAAACTGGCCATCCTGGAAACCGGCTCGCCCGAATACGCCGTCACCCGCAACTATCTGGAATGGGCCACCGCCCTGCCGTGGGGCGTGTACGGCAAAGACAAGCTCGACCTCAAACATGCGCGCAAAGTCCTCGACCAGTACCACGCTGGCCTCGACGACATCAAGGAGCGCATCCTCGAGTTCCTCGCCGTGGGCGCCTGGAAAGGCGAGATCAGCGGCTCGATCGTGCTGTTGGTGGGCCCGCCCGGTGTGGGCAAGACCAGCATCGGCAAGTCCATCGCCGAATCGCTCGGCCGGCCATTCTATCGCTTCAGCGTCGGCGGCATGCGTGACGAAGCCGAGATCAAGGGCCATCGCCGCACCTACATCGGTGCCCAGCCCGGCAAGCTGGTGCAGGCCCTGAAAGACGTCGAAGTGATGAACCCGGTGATCATGCTCGACGAAATCGACAAGATGGGCCAGAGCTATCAGGGTGACCCGGCATCAGCGTTGCTGGAAACCCTCGACCCCGAGCAGAACGTCGACTTCCTCGACCACTACCTCGACCTGCGCCTGGACTTGTCCAAGGTGCTGTTCGTGTGCACTGCCAACACCCTCGATTCGATACCCGGGCCGTTGCTCGACCGCATGGAAGTGATCCGCCTGTCCGGCTATATCACCGAAGAAAAAATGACCATCGCCAAGCGCCACCTGTGGCCCAAACAGCTGGAAAAGGCCGGCGTTTCCAAGACCAGCCTCAGCATCAGCGACAGCGCCCTGCGCCTGGTGATCGACGGTTATGCCCGCGAGGCCGGTGTGCGCCAGCTGGAGAAGCAACTGGGCAAACTGGTGCGCAAGGCCGTGGTCAAGCTGCTGGAAAACCCCGACGCCAAACTTAAGATCGGCACCAAAGACCTGGAGACCGCTCTCGGCATACCGGTGTTCCGCAGCGAGCAGGTACTGGCTGGCAAAGGCGTTATCACCGGCCTGGCCTGGACCAGCATGGGCGGCGCCACGCTGCCGATCGAGGCGACCCGCATCCACACACAAAACCGCGGCTTCAAGCTGACGGGCAAACTGGGTGACGTGATGAAGGAGTCTGCCGAAATTGCCTACAGCTACATCAGCTCCAACCTCAAGCAATTTGGCGGGGATCCTGGTTTCTTCAACGAAGCGTTCATCCACCTGCACGTGCCCGAAGGCGCAACCCCCAAGGACGGCCCCAGTGCCGGCATCACAATGGCCAGCGCGTTGCTTTCACTGGCCCGCGACCAGCCTGCCAAAAAGGGTGTCGCCATGACGGGCGAGCTGACCCTCACCGGTCAGGTACTGCCGATTGGCGGCGTGCGCGAGAAGGTGATTGCGGCGCGGCGGCAGAAGATTTTCGAACTGATCCTGCCGGAGCCCAACCGCGGCGACTTCGAAGAACTGCCGGACTACCTGCGCGAAGGCCTGACAGTGCATTTCGCCAAGCGCTTTGCCGACGTGGCGAAAGTGCTGTTCTAGCCTGTACCGGCCTCTTCGCGGGCAAGCCCGCGCCTGCACGGGTACGCTATCCCTGCAGGCGCGGGCTTACTCGCGAAAGGGCCGGCACAGGCAACACAAATGTCCTCGATCATCGGTTATCCTCAGGCCATCGCCAGCCTTCGGAGCCACCATGACCTCTCCTCGTCTGCTCGTTCCCCTGAGCTTCGCCCTGCTTTCTGCCTGCGCTCAACAACCCTCGCAGCCTGTTGACCTGGACGCCGAAAGCGAATGCCCAAAGCGCCTGCAGGTCGGTCAGGTCCTCACGCTTACCCTGCCCAGCAACCCCACCACCGGCTACCGCTGGCTGTTACAGAACCCGGCGCCCAACGTATTGCAAAGCCTTGGCCCCGAGGTTTACAGCGCGCCTGAAGACACCGGTATCGTCGGCAGCTCGGGCATGTCGACCTGGCGCTTCCAGGCCCGCGCTGCCGGCGAAGGGAACCTGGTATTGGTCTACCAGCAACCCTGGGCCCCGGAAGTGCGCCCGGTGCAGACCTTCGATTGCGCCATTCGGGTCAATTGAACGCACAGCGCTGGTCAGCCAACCATGCATCCCGGCTGCGGTTTGGCTAGAATGCGCCCCCTGCCTATCACCAGCCGCCTGGATTCGCCGTGAGCAAACAACCCGACCGCCTTTTCTCCCAACCCCTGGAGCAGGTGCCCGACTTCGTCTTCAACGAAGACGTCGTACGTGTGTTCCCGGACATGATCAAGCGCTCGGTGCCCGGTTACCCAACCATTGTCGAGAACCTCGGGGTTCTGGCCGCCCGGTTCGCCCAGCCAGGCACCGCACTGTACGATCTGGGCGCATCGCTGGGCGCCGTTACCCAGTCGCTGCGTCGCCATGTGCGCAGCGACGGCTGCAGGGTAATCGCGGTGGATAACTCCGCTGCCATGGTCGAGCGCTGCCGGCAGTACCTCACTGCACAAGATTCGATGTTCCAGGTGTTGCTGCCGGTGCACGTGCTGGAGGCCGATATCCTTGCCCTGCCCTTCGAGCCGGCCTCGGTAGTGGCGATGAACTTCACCCTGCAGTTCATTGCCCCTGACCAGCGCCTTGAACTGCTCGGGCGAATCCGCCAGGCGCTGCTGCCCGGCGGCGCGCTGATTCTGTCGGAGAAGCTGCGCTTCGCCGATGAGCAAGCGCAGGACCTGCTCAATGAACTGCACCTGGATTTCAAACGGGCCAATGGCTACAGCGAACTGGAGATCGCCCAGAAGCGCAGTGCCATCGAAAACGTGATGAAGCCCGATACACTCGAAACCCACCAGGAACGCCTGCGCGCAGCCGGCTTCTCGAAAGTGGTGCCTTGGTTCCAATGCCTTAACTTCGCCTCGTTGATAGCCCTGCCATGATCGATCTGTCTCCCCTCGTCCGCCGCCTGGCGGGCACGCCCCTGGCTTCCTGGTCGCAAGGCCTGCAAGCGCAACTCGACGCCAAGCTGGAAAAGGGTCACGGTGACCTCGACCGCTGGCGCGGGGCGCTGGAAGCCCTGCCCGCCCTGCAACCCAGTGAAGTCGACCTGGTCAACGGGTTGCGTCTGGATTGCGACTGCGACGACGCCACCCGCGCGCAGATGCGCCAGGCACTGATGGGCCTGTCGCCCTGGCGCAAGGGGCCATTCGACCTGTTTGGCGTGCACGTTGACACCGAATGGCGTTCGGACTGGAAGTGGTCGCGGGTCGGCCCGCACCTGGACCTCAAAGGCAAACGCGTACTCGACGTGGGCTGCGGCAATGGCTACTACCAATGGCGCATGCTCGGCGCCGGCGCCGACATGGTGGTTGGGGTCGACCCCAACTGGCTGTTCTTCTGCCAGTTCCAGGCCGTGCAGCAATACCTGCCGGAGTTACCGGCCTGGCACCTGCCGTTCGCCCTGGAAGACCTGCCCGCCAACCTTGAAGGTTTCGATACCGTGTTTTCCATGGGCGTGTTCTATCACCGCCGCTCGCCCATCGAGCACCTGTTGGCGCTCAAGGACTGCCTGGTCAAAGGTGGCGAGCTGGTGCTGGAAACGCTGGTTATCGAGGGCGACGAAAACCAGGTGCTGGTGCCTGAGGACCGCTACGCGCAGATGCGCAACGTCTGGTACCTGCCGTCGGTACCGGCGTTGGCCCGTTGGTTGCGCCGTGCCGGCTTCAGCGATGTGCGCTGCGTCGACGTGAGCGTGACCAGCGTCGAGGAGCAGCGCAGCACCGATTGGATGCGCTACCAGTCGCTGAGCGACTTCCTCGACCCGAACGACCACAGCAAGACCGTCGAAGGCCTGCCTGCCCCACGCCGCGCCACCCTACTGGCGCGCAAATAAAAAAGGCGCCCGCAGGGGCGCCTGAATACACCTGCGGCGAGGAGCCGTCGCGGCGCAGGTGTCGTTACTTCAATCCTTGGCCACCTCACGCGCCTTCTCTTGCGCCTTGCGCTCGCGCTCGGCAACAGCCTGTTGCTTGTCGCCATGCAGTCGCTGCTGGTCTTCGCGGAAGGCTTGCCAGAACTGCTTCGAGCGCTCCGCACCGCCCTCGGCATAAACACTGGCGCTGCCCAGGGCAAGGGTGGCCAACAGCAGGTATTTGGTCAGGTTCATCGTGTTTGCCTCGTAATAACCGATCAGACACGGCCATCCTAGCGAGGGCTGGCTAACGGCAAGGTGAGGCGGGGATTACAGTCCTGCAATGTGGCCTTGTGTGGACTGTTCGGGCCTCTTCACGGGTAAACCCGTTCCTACAGGCCCGGGTTTACCCGCGAAGAGGCCCGAACAGACAGCCAGATAACAGCAGAATTACAAATCCGTTATCTGCACCGCAGGCCTTTTTTCATGCCGTAACATTGGGGCGCTTGACCCTGATGTCACTACAGGGTCAAGAATCGCCCCCTTTCAATACACCGAGCCCCCCATGCGCCTACTGATCATCGAGGACGAGCTGCGTACCGCCGACTACCTGCAACAGGGCCTTCGCGAGAACGGTTACGTGGTCGACTGCGCCCACACAGGCACCGATGGCCTGCACCTGGCACGCCAACAGGCCTATGACCTGGTCATTCTCGACGTCAACCTGCCCGAAATCGATGGCTGGACCGTGCTACAGCGGCTACGTGCCGAATCGGCCACGCGCATCATGATGCTGACCGCCCACGGTCGCTTGGCCGACCGGGTAAAAGGCCTGGACCTGGGCGCGGATGACTACCTGCTCAAGCCCTTTGAGTTCCCTGAGCTACTGGCGCGCATCCGCAGCCTGCTACGCCGCAACGACCAGCAACTGCAGCCCAGCACCCTGCGCGTCGCTGACCTGGAACTGGACCCCGGCCGCCACCGCGCCTACCGCGCCGGGCAGCGCATCGACCTGACCGCCAAGGAGTTCGCCCTGCTGCACCTGCTAATGCGCCAGACTGGCGAAGTGTTGTCGCGCACGCAGATCATCTCGCTGGTGTGGGACATGAACTTCGACTGCGACACCAACGTGGTCGAGGTCTCGATCCGGCGCCTGCGGGCGAAGATCGACGACCCGTTCGACAACAAGCTGATCCATACCCTGCGTGGTGTGGGCTACGTACTTGAGGCTCGCCTTTGAAAAATGCCAGCCTGTCGTTACGCCTGGGCCTGAGCGTGACATTGATGGGCGCCGCACTGGTGCTGCTGCTGGCCTGCCTGGCCGTGTTTGCCCTGGATCACGAACTGGACAGCCGCGCGCGCAAGGATTTGGCGCGCAAGATGCTTCAGGTCGAGCACAACCTGCGTGTCGACCTGCGCAGCGAGGACCTGGGCAGCCGCGCCCATCCACTGCTGGACCTGGTGATGGGGCATGACAACCTAAGCCTCAGTGTGCTGGCTCTCGACGGCCGCCACCCCCACCTGCTCAGCCTCGGCCCGGCCCTGGAATCGCGGGTCGGTGAACTGCACACCGATGCGCGCCTGACCTTTCACGCCTGGCGTGACAGCGGCGGTAACCAGATCCTCACCGTTACCCGGCTGATGCGCCTGCGCGACAACACCCCTGTCAAGGTGATGATGTCGCTCAACCGCGCCGACGACAACGCCCTGCTGCAAGCCTACCTGCACTCGACGTTGCTCGCCTTGCCACTGCTACTGGTTTTGATTGGTGCGGGGGCATGGTGGCTGATGCAGCGCGGCCTGAAACCATTGCGGCACTTCCGGCGCATTGCCGGGCAGGTGTCGGCCCAGGACCTGCAGCATCGCCTGCCCGCTACCGCCCTGCCGCAGGAACTGGCAGACCTGGCCGGCAGTATCAACGTGATGCTCGATCGACTCGACCAAGGTGTCAGGCAGCTGTCGCAGTTCTCTGACGACCTGGCCCATGAACTGCGCACACCGTTGAGCAACCTCATGGGCAAGGCGCAGGTGACACTGGCCCGTGAGCGGGACAACGCCAACTATCGGGAAGTGCTTGAAGACAGCATCGAAGAGCTGACCCGGCTCAACCGCATCATCAACGACATGCTGTTTCTTGCCCAGGTCAGCCAGCCGCATACGCAGGTTGCGTTGAAACCCTTGGCGCTGTCCGACGAGGCAGCGCGGGTTGTCGAGCTGTTTGCCTACAGTGCCGAGCTGAAAGAAATTGAGCTACGTGTTCAGGGCTGGGGGACAGCGCTGGGAGACCGGCTGATGTTTCAGCGGGCACTGTCGAACCTGTTGAGCAACGCCATACGGCACAGTCCCGAGAGTAAACCCGTGGCTCTGCGCATCGAACGCTCGGGCAGCGAAGTCAGGCTATCCGTGGAGAACCAGGGGCCGGGTGTGCCTGCTGAGCACCAGTCGCGCTTGTTCGAGCGGTTTTACCGGGTAGGTTCAGGGCGTTCGCGGCTGGAGGGCGGGACCGGGTTGGGGTTGGCGATCGTGAAGTCGATCATGCAGTTGCATGGCGGGCGGGTCGAGGTCAGCAGCAGCCCCCTGGGGCCTACCCGGTTTACCCTGGTGTTTCCTGCCGAGTGATCGGCCGCCTGTACCGGCCTCTTCGCGGGCTTGCCCGCGAAGAGGCTGGTACAGGCGGCCAACAATCAGCGCGAAGCCGCCACGATCAGCGCCTTCATCTCGGCCACAGCAGCCTTGAAGCCGACAAACAAGGCATGCGCCACCAGCGCATGGCCAATGTTCAGCTCATTGATACCCTTGATCGCCGCCACCGCCTCGACGTTGTGGTAGTGCAGCCCGTGACCCGCATTGACGATCAGCCCATGCCCCACGCCAAACGCCACACCCTCGACGATCCGCTGGAGCTCTTCAGCCACTTCGGTGGGGGTTTCGGCATCGGCATAACGGCCGGTGTGAAGCTCGATGGCCGGTGCGCCAACCCGACGCGAGGCCTCGATCTGCCGTTCGTCGGCGTCGATGAACAGCGACACCTCGGCACCGGTACGCGCCAGCCGTTCGACTGCAGCCTTGATCCGCGCTTCCTGCCCTGCCACATCCAGGCCACCTTCAGTGGTCAGTTCCTGACGGGTTTCGGGTACCAGGCAGATGTGCGCCGGGCGAATCTTCTCGGCAAAGGCCATCATCTCTTCGGTGACGCCCATCTCGAAGTTCATGCGGGTCTGCAGCACATCCTTGAGCAGCACAACGTCACGCTCCTGGATGTGCCGGCGGTCTTCACGCAGGTGCACGGTGATGCCATCGGCGCCTGCTTCCTCGGCGTCCAGGGCAGCCTTGACCGGGTCAGGGTAGCGCGTGCCACGGGCCTGGCGCAGGGTCGCCACGTGGTCGATGTTTACGCCAAGAAGCATGCGGTTGCTGTGAGTCACGAAAGGCTCTCCTGAAGATTGAGCCCAACAGCATACGTCCTGATCAGCGCTTGCGAAACAGTTCCCGGCTGACCAGCGGTTTTGCCCCCAGGTGAACTGCCAGTGCCTGGCGCATCAGCCGCTTTGCAGCGAGCAAGGCGCCGGGTGCGTCCCAGTCGGCTTCAGCCAGGGCCAGCAACTCGATCCCGCGAAACAGGCCGGGCTGCAACAGCTCGACCCGCTCCAGGCCGGCATCCACGCGCAGGCGATACAGGCCGTCGGCGGCGATCGGCTGGTCGTTGACGTCTTGGCGCAATGAAAACGCATACCCGAGCTCATCAAGCAGCCGCCATTCGAACGAACGCAGCAGAGGTTCCAGCGGGCGGCCTTCAGCCAGGGCCTGCAAGGTCAGGGTGTAGTGCTCGAAAATGGCCGGAAACGGTGCTTCGGCGGGCAGCAGCCGCATCAGCAACTCATTCAGGTACAACCCGCTGAACAGCGCATCGCCATGCAGCCAGGCGGCGATGCCGTTGCTGTCCATGCGGCCGACATTCTTCAGCTCGCCGCGCCCCCGCAGCTCTAGCTCCAGGAGGACGAACGGCCGCACCAGGCTACCGCCCTTACCCCGCGCGCGACGCAGCACGGCGCGCATGCGGCCCTGCGGGGTGAAAAAGTCCACCAGCGCGCTGGTTTCCTTATAGGCACGGCTGTGCAGCACGTAGGCTGGCTGGCCGACAGGTTGTTCCATTAAAAATCACTCGCGCCGAGGGTTGCACTGGCCCTTGTGGGAGCGGCCTTGTGTCGCGAAAAGGGCCGCAAAGCGGCCCCAGATTTTTAGCTTCGCAGCATAAATCGCCGGGGCTGCTGCGCAGCCCTATCGCGACAAAAGGCCGCTCCTACAGGGACCAGCGCGCGGCTTACAGGTCGCCGTAGCCCAGCGAACGCAGGGCGCGCTCGTCGTCGGACCAGCCGCCCTTTACCTTGACCCACAGGTTGAGCATGACCTTGGAATCGAACAGCACTTCCATGTCCTTGCGCGCCTCGGAACCGATGCGCTTGATGCGCTCACCCTTGTCACCAATGATGATTTTTTTCTGGCCATCGCGTTCAACCAGGATCAACGCGTGAATGTGCAGCACATGGCCCTGCTGCTTGAATTCTTCGATCTCCACGGTGATCTGGTACGGCAACTCCGCACCCAACTGGCGCATGATCTTCTCGCGCACCAGTTCGGCGGCCAGGAAGCGGCTGCTACGGTCGGTGATCTGGTCTTCGGGGAAGAAATGATCGTTCTCGGGCAGGTGCTTGGCGATCTGTGCTTCCAGCGCCTCGAGATTGTGCCCCTGCTGTGCGGAAATCGGCATCACCTCGGCGTTCGGCAGCTGCTCTTGCAGCCACTGCAGGTGCGGGATCAGCTCGGCTTTCTCTTCCATACGGTCGGTCTTGTTGACCGCGATGATCAGCGGGCCGGTCACATATTGCACGCGCTCCAGCACCAGTTGGTCCTCGTCGGTCCACTTGGTACGGTCGACCACGAAGATCACCACGTCGACGTCCTTGAGGGCCGCCGAGGCATTGCGGTTCATGTAACGGTTCAGGGCCTTGTCGTTGGCCTTGTGCATACCGGGGGTATCGACGTAGATGGCCTGCACATCACCTTCGGTCTTGATGCCGAGCATGTTGTGGCGGGTGGTCTGCGGCTTTCGCGAAGTAATCGCCAGCTTCTGGCCCAGGATGTGGTTGAGCAGGGTCGACTTGCCGACGTTGGGACGGCCAACAATGGCTACGTAGCCGCAGCGGGTCGGGTTGCTATCAGTCATTGCCATTCTCCACGCCCAGGGCGATCAGTGCAGACGCGGCGGCGACTTGCTCGGCAATACGCCGGCTAACGCCTTGACCACGGCTCTTGTTGTTCAGCAGTACCACTTCGCATTCGACGAAGAAGGTCCGGCAGTGTGGTTCACCCTGGATATCCACGACTTCGTAACGCGGCAGCTCACAGCTGCGCGACTGCAGGAACTCTTGCAGGCGGGTTTTCGGATCTTTATTGGTGTCGACCAGTGTCAGGCCTTCAAACTCATCGGCCAGCCAGGCCAGAATGCGCTCCCGGGCGGTGTCCATGTCAGCGTCCAGGTAGATGGCACCAATCAGTGCCTCCAGGGCGTCGGCCAGGATCGACTCGCGGCGAAAGCCGCCGCTCTTGAGTTCTCCGGAACCCAGGCGCAGGTAATCGCCCAGATCAAAACCACGGGCCAGACGGGCCAGGGTCTCCCCCTTGACCAACCGCGCACGCAGCCGCGACAACTGGCCTTCGCGAGCCTGCGGAAAACGCTCGAACAGCGCTTCGCCGGCAACGAAGTTGAGAATGGCGTCACCGAGGAACTCCAGGCGCTCATTGTTGCGCCCGGCGTAACTGCGATGGGTCAGTGCCAGGAGCATCTGGTCCTGGTTCTTGAAGGTGTAACCGAGCTTTCGCTCCAGACCGGCAAGGGAAGCACTCATGCGGCCACCCGATCGTTGTTCAACGCGTTGTTCAAATCAACATCCTGAAAGACTGTTTGGCTGTGGTCCGCCGATTGATGTGTGGCGAATCTCCCGATCCCTGAGAACACAGCCTATGTCAGAAATGCATTCGGCGCTGTCTGCTGGACAGCGCCGATGGGTATCAATGGATCAGGCCAACCCGCGACAGGTTGGGCAAGTGGCTGAGTTTGGGCTCTGGCCAGCTCATCCACACCGCGAAGGCCTTGCCGACAATGTTCCGGTCCGGAACCATGCCGTGCAGTTCCTTGGGAATGTTCGGGTCATCCCAGAAACGGCTATCGTTGGAGTTGTCGCGGTTGTCGCCCATCATGAAGTAATGGCCTGCAGGCACGGTCCACTGCTGGTCCGGCGGCATGCGATAACGGCTCATTTCCTTGCGGATCAGGTGTTCGGCCGCGCCGAGCTTTTCCTTGTACAGCTGAGCACTGCCCAGGGTACCCGGCTCGCTGCCCACCAGTTGTTCGGCAACGGGCTGGCCGTTGACGAACAGCCGCTTGTCGTTGGTGTAGCGGACTACGTCGCCCGGCAGGCCAACCACACGCTTGATGTAGTTGACATTCGGGTCACTCGGGTAGCGGAACACCATCACATCCCCGCGTTGCGGGTCACCGACCTCGATGACCTTCTTGTCGATCACCGGCAGGCGAATGCCATACGAGAACTTGTTCACCAGGATGAAGTCGCCCACTTCCAGGGTCGGTTTCATCGATCCCGAAGGGATCTGGAACGGCTCGACCAGGAACGAACGCAGCACCAGCACGATGAACAGCACCGGGAAGAACGACTTGCCGTACTCGACCAGCAACGGCTCCTTGTTCAGCCGTTCGACCACCGCCATCTCAGGCTGGCTGACGCTGCCCTGATAGTTGGCGATTGCCGCACGCCGGCGCGGGGCCAGGAACAGCAGGTCGATCAAGCCCAGCAGACCGCAGATGAAGACGGCGATGACTAGCAACAGCGGGAAATTTAGCGACATAGGACCTAGCTATCCAACCTGAGCACGGCGAGGAAGGCTTCTTGTGGAATTTCCACATTGCCCACCTGTTTCATGCGTTTCTTACCGGCCTTCTGCTTCTCCAGCAGCTTCTTCTTACGGCTGACGTCACCGCCGTAGCACTTGGCCAGTACGTTCTTTCTGAGCGCCTTGACGGTTGTCCGCGCAATGATCTGGCCGCCAATGGCTGCCTGGATCGCTACGTCGAACATCTGCCGAGGGATCAGTTCCTTCATCTTCTCGGTCAACGCACGGCCTTTGTAGGCCGCGTTGTCGCGGTGCACGATCAATGCCAGGGCATCGACCTTGTCGCCATTGATCAGTACGTCCAGCTTGACCAGGTTGGCCGACTGGTAGCGATCGAAATGATAATCCAGCGAAGCATAGCCGCGGCTGGTGGATTTGAGGCGGTCGAAGAAATCGAGCACCACTTCGTTCATCGGCATGTCGTAACGCACCTGCACCTGGCTGCCGAGGAACTGCATGTCGCGCTGTACGCCACGCTTCTCGATGCACAGGGTGATGACGTTGCCCAGGTGCTCCTGCGGAACCAGGATGGTCGCGGTGACGATCGGCTCGCGGAAGTCGGCTACAGCCGAGACGTCCGGCAGCTTGGACGGGTTGTCGACGACGATGGTTTCGCCGGTTTTCAACTCCAGCTCATAGATCACGCTGGGTGCGGTGGTGATCAGGTCCAGGTCGTATTCGCGCTCCAGGCGCTCCTGGATGATCTCCATGTGCAACATGCCCAGGAAACCGCAACGGAAGCCAAAGCCCAGCGCGTCGGAGCTTTCCGGCATGTACTGCAGCGAGGAGTCGTTCAGGGTCAGCTTCTGCAGAGCGTCGCGGAAATCCTCGAAGTCGTCGGAGCTGACCGGGAACAGGCCAGCGTAGACCTGCGGCTGAATCTTCTTGAAGCCTGGCAACACCTCGACCTCAGGGGTCGAGGACAGGGTCAGGGTGTCGCCAACCGGGGCACCGTGGATGTCCTTGATGCTGGCGATGATGAAGCCTACTTCGCCGGCTTTCAGATCAGCGGTCTGGGTGTGCTTCGGGGTGAAGACACCGACGCTGTCGACCAGGTGCACCTTGCCGGTGGACTTGACCAGGATCTTGTCGCCTTTCTTGACGCGGCCCTGGCGCACACGCACCAGCGAGACCACACCCAGGTAATTGTCGAACCAGGAGTCAATGATCAGCGCTTGCAGCGGTGCATCGATCTCACCTTCTGGCGCGGGGATGGTGTGCACCAGGCGCTCGAGCACCTCGTCAACGCCCATACCGCTCTTGGCGCTGCAGGCCACGGCGTCGGTGGCATCAATACCGATGATCTTCTCGATCTCGTCCTTGACGCGGTCCGGGTCGGCCTGGGGCAGGTCCATCTTGTTCAGGACCGGCATGACCTCCAGGCCCTGCTCGATGGCGGTGTAGCAGTTGGCTACGGACTGGGCTTCCACGCCCTGACCGGCGTCAACCACCAGCAGTGCCCCTTCACAGGCAGCCAGCGAACGCGAAACTTCGTAGGTGAAGTCGACGTGGCCGGGGGTATCGATGAAGTTCAGCTGGTAGGTCTTGCCGTCCTGCGCCTTGTAGTGAAGGGTGACGCTGTGGGCCTTGATGGTGATACCGCGCTCACGCTCCAGGTCCATGGAATCGAGCACCTGGGCTTCCATCTCGCGCGCCGACAGGCCACCGCACATCTGGATGAAACGGTCAGCCAGCGTCGACTTGCCATGGTCGATGTGGGCGATGATGGAGAAATTGCGGATATGACTCAAATCACTCACGGGTCAACACTCGAAAAGGCTGCGAGCCGGACGCCCGCCGAAAAATAGCCGGGAATTGTACCTTAAGCTGCTGGGTTATGGGAGATTCCTCTGTCCGACTGTACACAGCAATCATTCCGGCAATTGTGAAGATTCATGAAAAAGGGCAGCCGAAGCTGCCCTTTCGCCTAGCGAAACCGCTTATTCAGCAAGCTTGAAGGTGATGAAGCTGGCGCGGCCCTGACGCAGCACGCGCATCGACACGGAACGGTTCTTCGGCAGTTCCTTGGCGATTTCGGTGAATTCCTTCGCCGAACCGATAGCCTGGTTGTTCAGATGGCTGATGACATCACCCGGGCGCAAGCCGATCATGGCTGCCGGGCCATCCTGCACTTCCTTGATGACCACGCCACCTTTGAGCTCCAGGGACTTTTTCTGCTCGGCGGTCAGGTCGGCGACCGATACACCCAGGCGGTTGCTGCTGCGCTCGGCGCCACCTTCGGTGCCAGCGCCAATCTCAACGTCGTCATCCGGCAGTGCGCCGACGCTGATGTCCAGGTTCTGGCGCTTGCCGTTGCGGATGATTTCCAGCCTGGCCTTCTCGCCATCCTTGAGGCTGCCAACCAGGTGCGGCAGATCGGCCGACATGACGATTGGCTGGCCGTTCATGCTGAGGATCACGTCGCCCACCTGCAGGCCGCCTTTGGCTGCCGGGCCGTTTTCCAGCACCTGGGCCACCAGGGCGCCCGCCGGTTTGTCCAGACCGAACGATTCAGCCAGGTCCTTGTTGACCTCCTGAATCACTACGCCCAGCCAGCCGCGGCTGACCTTGCCGTCTTTCTTCAGCTGGTTGGAGACATCAATCGCCACGTCAATCGGGATGGCGAACGACAGCCCCATGAAACCGCCAGAACGGGTGAAGATCTGCGAGTTGATCCCCACCACTTCGCCTTTCATGTTGAACAGGGGGCCGCCGGAGTTACCCGGGTTGATGGCCACGTCGGTCTGGATGAACGGTACGTAGGTGTCATTGGGCAGGGTCCGGCCCTTGGCGCTGACGATACCTTTGGTCACCGAATGGTCGAAGCCGAACGGCGAACCGATGGCCAGTACCCACTCGCCCACCTTGAGCTTCTCGGAGTCACCCAATTTCACCGTTGGCAAATTCTTGCCATCGACCTTCAGCAGCGCCACGTCAGTACGCGGGTCGGTACCCACCAGCTTGGCCTGGAGCTCGCTACGGTCCGACAGGCGGACGATGATCTCGTCGGCATCGGCCACCACATGGTTATTGGTGAGCACGTAGCCATCACTGGAGATGATGAAACCCGAGCCCAGCGACTGCGCCTCGCGCTGGCGGTCGCCGCGCGGCGAGCGCGGCTGCTGGGGCATGTTGCGCTCGAAGAACTCGCGGAACATCGGCGGTAGGCCTTCCAGGTCCGGCATCTGGCCTGCGGCGATTCGGCGGTCAGGCAGCTTCTGCTTGGTACTGATGTTGACCACCGCCGGCGAAGCCTGCTCCACCAGGGTGGTGAAGTCCGGCAGGGCTTCCTCGGCCTGGGCGGTGAGGACTTGGCCGAGCATCAGCACAGCAGCGAACATCATTAGGTAGGATTTCAAGCGTGGTATTGACATACGACTCCCGTCACAACGAGCGGTAGTTTGGAAAGACCCCTGCACAACGCAGAAAGGCCAGGCTCTTCAAAGCCTGACCTATAGAAAATTTGCCGATGGATTGCAAATGACAATGCTTTAATTTCATTTCAGCCGTATACCCGCCCACCTTGGCTCGGCACGCAAAAGCGCGCCATTACTGGCGCGCCTGGGCATCCTGGGGGCGCATCGACAGGGCAACGCGCTCTGCCGTACCCAGCGGAATTTCGCCAACCACGGTCACCATCACCTTGCCCTTGGGTGTGTTCAGGCGACGCGAGACTGCCGAGGTCGGGCCTAACTGGGTGCGCATGTCGGTGCCGCCATCATCGCTCACTTGCTCGATGAACACCGAAAAACGCGCCAGGCCGTCGTCATACATCAAGCTGCTGACCGAACTGTTGCGCTTGGGATCACGGCGTACCGAGCTGTTGACCAGCTCGAAACCGGGTGGCAGCCAGTCCGAACGCCAACCCGCGACGGTATCATTGCTGCCGGCGGCCACATGTTGCACCGGCTTGCAGGCAGCACCTGGGCGCAGGTCTGCGTCGCTGGGGACATCATCGGTATCGAGACGGGTCATCTGGAAGCGTTCCAGCAACTGCCCCTTGTCGTTGAGCATCAACGAACGCAGCGGCAAACCCGAATGACGGTCCAGATGCAATTCAAATGCATAGCGATGCTGGTCGCGTGGCGTTAGCGTAATGATCACGGCATCGCGCCCGGCGACCCGTGACTTGCCTGCCACACTCAAATCGTACCAGCCCATCAGTTTCAGCGGATCAAGCACACGCGGCGCGGTATCCGGCGGCGCCGTGACACCGCTGGCCAAGGCCCCGCTGACGCACTCCACCTTGCCATCCACGCGCACGATTTCCTGGGCGGCGCCATCAAGCTGCAACAGCCGCTCGCTGACCTTGCCGTCGTCGACCCTGTGCCAGATGTCGTGGGAGGAGAAACTGCCGTTGCGTTCGTAGACGAACGACCCTTGATAGCTCTGTTTTTGCTCGGCCTGTGCCAGCTTGTTCAACCACTCACTCGCCTCAGGCGAAGAATTGGCCGCCAATGCTGGCACCGTCATGCAGCTGCCAATCAGCAGCGACAGGAGAGGTAGCGCGCGCATGATCCTCCTTACTTAACGGTTTTCCAGGCTGGCGGCGCGGGCATACGGCAATGCGGTTTCAGTGCCCTTGAGCGCAGATTCCTGGGCATGCTGGCGCAGGTAACCTGGCAGACGCTGATCCCAGCCGGCCTGGTTCTGCAGCACGCCATTGGCCATCGGCCCGGTCGGTTGCTCACTGCTCTCACTATAGCCTGCCAAAACGGCCGGGCCTTGCGCTTGTGGCACACTCAGGCCCTGTTGGACAGGCTGCTGGGCAGCAAGCTCTGCACCCGTGATCTCGTCCTGGTTGTACATACGCACACCGGCCAGTACCGCGACGGTAACCGAGGCGGCTACCGCCAGGCGGCCAATGCTGCGCCAAGGGCCTTTCTTGACCTTGGCTGGCACGGCTTCGTCGGCCAGCGCCGCGGACACCGCCGAGGCGATATCCAGGTTAGGCAGCAGCAGCTCCTTGTGCATGGCTGCACGGGCAACCTGGTAACGCGACCAGGTGGCACGGGTTTCGGCGTCGTCGACGGCGTTCAACACCCGACGCAGTTCCAGTTCATCCGCTTCGTTATCCATCACCGCGGACAGCGATTCCTGCAAAGCTTCACGACTCATGGCGGTTCCTCTCTTGGCGCTGTCGCCGCTGTCTCAGGTTTCCTGCAACAACGGCTGCAGGGCTTTATCTATGGCCTCCCGAGCGCGGAAGATTCGAGAGCGCACGGTACCCACCGGACATTGCATGACACTGGCAATGTCTTCGTAACTCAGCCCGTCGAACTCGCGTAGCGTCAATGCCGTACGCAGGTCTTCGGGCAGTTGCTGGATGGTGCGATGGACAGTGCCTTCGATTTCATCCCGCAACAACGAGCGCTCTGGGGACTCGAGATCCTTGAGACCATGATCGCCGTCGTAAAACTCCGCATCCTCGGAGCTCACATCACTGTCTGGCGGCCGTCTTCCACGGGACACCAGGTAATTCTTCGCCGTGTTGATGGCGATGCGGTACAGCCACGTATAAAACGCACTGTCGCCGCGGAAGTTGCCAAGCGCACGGTAGGCCTTGATGAAGGCTTCCTGTGCTACATCCTGGGCCTCGTGGGTATCGTGGACAAACCGCACGATCAACCCGAGAATCTTGTGCTGATACTTCAACACCAACAGATCGAAAGCTCGCCTGTCGCCGCGCTGAACGCGCTCGACAAGCTGCTGATCCTCTTCCTGGGTTAGCATGAACACTCCTCAGTGAACTCGAAGGAGCGTTGCATCAGCCATCGCTCAGGCTTGCAAACATAGACTCGGGCTTTGCGCAAAAGTTCTCCCCTCCAAGCAAGTTTCCTGCAGCCCTTGGTCGGCTTGCACGGAAGACGCGGCGCGGTCACGGCCGGCTACGTCGATAATCAGGTTTCAAATACGCAGGGGTAAAGCCCGGAAAGGCCTGCCGCCCTGCGTCGCCGCGGCAAATTGTGGCGTACGGGCAGCCTTCATAGGATTTCCGGCGATGTCGGAAAGTTCCCACAAAGGTCGTCGCAACCTGGCAGGTAGCATGGAAATTGGCCACCCGGGGCTGCTATAAAGGCATCCCGGCCACGTTTAACGATAGTTTCACAATGCCATCCGCGCGTGACCATTGTGCCGTGCCCCTCCCAAAGATTACTAGTGTCCCGACATGAGCCAACAATTCCAACATGATGTCCTGGTGATCGGCAGCGGTGCCGCCGGTCTCAGCCTGGCACTTAACCTCCCCAGCCACCTTCGCGTTGCCGTATTGAGCAAGGGCGACCTGTCCAACGGCTCGACCTTCTGGGCCCAGGGCGGCGTCGCTGCAGTGCTGGACAATACCGATACTGTGCAGTCGCATGTCGAGGACACCCTCAATGCCGGCGGCGGGCTGTGCCATGAAGACGCAGTGCGCTTTACCGTCGAGCACAGCCGCGAAGCGATCCAGTGGCTGATCGAACAAGGCGTGCCCTTCACCCGCGATGAGCACTACAGCGTCGACGATGGCGGATTCGAGTTCCACCTCACCCGTGAGGGGGGCCACAGCCACCGGCGCATCATCCATGCCGCCGACGCTACCGGCGCGGCAATTTTCACCACGCTGCTGGAACAGGCTCGCCAGCGCCCGAACATCCAGCTGCTGGAGCAGCGGGTGGCGGTCGACCTGATCACTGAACGCCGCCTGGGCCTGCCCGGCGAACGCTGCCTGGGCGCCTACGTGCTCGACCGCAACACCGGCGAGGTGGACACTTTCGGCGCGCGCTTCACCGTGCTGGCCACGGGCGGTGCGGCCAAGGTCTACCTCTATACCAGCAACCCCGATGGTGCCTGCGGCGACGGTATCGCCATGGCTTGGCGGGCCGGCTGCCGAGTGGCGAACCTGGAATTCAACCAGTTCCACCCGACCTGCCTGTATCACCCGCAGGCCAAGAGCTTCCTGATCACCGAAGCCCTGCGCGGCGAGGGCGCCCTGCTGCGCCTGCCCAACGGCGAACGTTTCATGCCACGCTTCGACCCACGCGAAGAGCTGGCCCCACGGGACATCGTGGCCCGCGCCATCGACCACGAGATGAAGCGCCTGGGCGTGGACTGCGTATACCTGGACATCACTCACAAGCCCGCAGATTTCATCAAGAGCCACTTCCCCACCGTGTACGAGCGCTGCCTGGCCTTTGGCATCGATATCACCCGTCAGCCGATCCCGGTGGTGCCTGCGGCGCATTACACCTGCGGCGGGGTGATGGTCGACGACTGCGGCCACACCGATGTGCCTGGCTTGTATGCCATCGGCGAAACCAGTTTCACCGGCCTGCACGGCGCCAACCGCATGGCCAGCAACTCGCTGCTGGAATGTTTCGTATACGGTCGCGCCGCCGCTGCCGACATCCAGGCGCACCTGGGGCAAGTGGCCATGCCCAAGGCCCTGCCCGGCTGGGACGCCAGCCAGGTGACCGACTCGGACGAGGACGTGATCATTGCGCACAACTGGGACGAACTGCGGCGCTTCATGTGGGACTACGTCGGCATCGTGCGCACCAGCAAGCGCCTGCAGCGGGCCCAGCACCGCATTCGCCTGCTGCTGGATGAAATCGACGAGTTCTACAGCAACTACCGAGTAAGTAGGGACCTGATCGAACTGAGGAACCTTGCTCAGGTAGCGGAGCTGATGATTAGGTCAGCCATGCAACGCAAGGAATCTCGGGGTCTCCACTACACGCTGGACTATCCAGGGCTGCTTTCAGAAGCGAAGGATACGATCCTTACACCGACCGAATGAGGCACGTTAGGAAGCCTCAGCGTAGCACGGTAAGGCCCCGGTTTGTTACAGCTTTGGCGCATCTTTGTCCCATCGCTGGGGTCCTTATCGCCTGCCCGCGAGGGTCCTTAACGCGCCCACGGGCACCCATGCGAGGGCCTACGGGGGAGCCTGCGCGGGAAGTCTTGTAATGGTGACCTTTCAGATTTTTCTGTCAGATTCTCAAGGGGGCCTATGCGACCACAACCAGAACCCCAGTTGAACGGCCAGACAGACCCAGTAGAGGGCCTGTAGGTGGTCCATGGGGTTCTCCTTGAAGGGTTAGAGTGACTTGTGAAAGCGAACGTCTGTGAGTTCGTGTTGCAGGGCTACCTCAAGGAGGCGCTCATAGGTATGCGGCCAACTCCCTTGAGATTGGTCATTAGAAGCGCCTGATTGAAGCAAGGCATAGCATAGCGCCGCATGTGGTGTCAGAGACTGGACAGGCACCTTAGTGACTACCCGTTTGCCCTTGTAGGTGTAGCACAGTGTGACACTCATCGCGGGACCTTTTTGTGGGCAACTTAGCTATTGAGCATAGCCCGTCACGCTTCGTTTGAGGAAGTATCAATCAACGACCTCAGCGGGCCTTGAGACGCCTTGCAGCGGCCTTGATGTCCCTCATTGCGATTCGATAGTTGTCCTTCTCTCGTTCGAGCAGGTGAACCACAGCAGCCTGTATCGACACACGTTCAAACCCTGAGCCTTCCAGTTCAAGCCAGCGCTTGACGATCATGTTGGACAGCTTGAAGGAATACCGGGAGAGCAGCGTAAAGGTCAGCTCTTTGTCGAGGATGGTCAGCGGTAATAACTTGCTTTGACTGGACTGGTAGCTGGCCTCGACCCATTGAGGTGCCCCCAGATTTGGGGTCTCCCTTTCCAGCTCGTTGAGCATCTTTCGGATGTCTCTGAGTACATGGTCATGGCGCTTACCGGTGATCTCAGCGATCTCCAAGGACGACATACCGGGTAAGCCGTTGAGAGTCGTTGAGGATACCGCTCCGGCCTTGGAGATGTTCTCGAAGATGGTCGCTGTATTGGTGGTCATGGTCATAGTCTGTTTTCCTCTTGTTTGCTCCCTCAAGTTCGCTCCCACCGGCAGCCGAAAGACCCGACCAAGGGTTCTGCCGGTGGCATGAAGGAACAAACAGAAAGACTTTCGGTTAGATAGATGCCCAGCGACGGGCGATGATGCGGATAGGTGAAGCTGTGCCCCTGCCGGTCCCTCTTTAGGTCCGGCCTTACGGGGCTATCAGGGTTTCCCTTAGATCAGCTCAGGGTTTCCCTTCGATCAGCTCAGGGCAATGCGAGTGACCAGCGGGAACGGCACTTGAACGGTCTGAAGACGATCCTCGGTCAGAGCTACCTTGACCATGCCATTGGCGATGATGTCCACCACAGCCACGATCTCAAGGTCCCAGCCTTGGGCGTTTGGGTTGCGAGTCGCTTCAATCTTCCAGATGCTACCGTCTTGGCGCTCACGGTAGCTCAGCGAGGTGAAAAGCTTGGGCAACATGAAGACGCCGTGGTCGGTCCCAGTGTACGGCTGTACGCCCGCGCCAATGAGGTCCTCGATAGAGTCCTGACCAGCACGTTGAGCAGCACGCTCAAGAACAGCCACCAGTGACACGGGCAGCAGGATCACGAAGTCGCTCAGCGAGGTCCCTACAGTCTGGTTAACGTGGGTCGTGAGGATGTCGATGAGGTCCTCAGCGATCTCAGCAGGCTTACCCGTTGGTTTGGCCTCAGAGACGCTCTCAGTGCTTGGGGCAGTCGCCAAGATGGCAGCGACCTTACCGGCTGCGCTGTGCTCAATGTCACGAAGCATCTTGTCAGCGGTTTGCTCCATAGACTGGACGGTGAAGCCTGCCATCAGGTTGTGGTCAAAGATCGTAGCTCGGTGGCTGATGACCAATGCCTTGTCGGTCGCCTCGGTGAAGATCACAGAACCGGCCAGGACCTCGCCCTTCTCGACGGTCTGGTTATCCCAGTTCTTACGAGGGTCGAAGGTGACAGAGCGGTCGGCCATGGTGATGATTTGTTGCCCAGTGGCCTCAGAGCCAGCCGGACGGAACTCGCAAGGGGTTGCCTCCATGGCAGCCTCTCGCCACTCATCGCCGTTCAAGTAGTCCTCAGCGGCTTCCACGAGGGCCTCTACATAGACGGACACATCGGTGGCCGCTTGGGTCTCTGGGCGAACATCAGCAGTGTTGAATCGAATCGACCCAGTGTGCTCATCGGTGATGGCGGTGGTGTAGGTCGAAGGTTTGGTGTACTGGAATGGCTTAGTCATGGTTGTTTCTCCTGAATAGATGAATGAAGTGGTTGTGTGTCGAGGTGCTGTTACCAGCCAGCGCTATTGGCACGGGAGGCAGCACGGATACGGGCACCATGCTCACGAATGGCAGCGGCTCGGGCTTCCTTATCGGCCTTCGCTTGGGCGATCTCACGAGGTGTGTACTCACGGCAGCGCTCTTGATGCCAACGGGCCTCAGCCTCTCTCTGAGCCTTCTCTTGGGCCTTCTGGTATTGGTCTTGGCGGTACTCTCGGGCAACTACGGGAATCGCTTGGAGCGACAGACCGGCCTCATCGAACGCCTTAACGATCTCGAATTGCTGGCCCTTAACGGTCCCGCATTGGGCGACCAGCATGGGCAACATGATGTTCTCGACGTACTCACGGTTCAGGGTCTGGCCCGACACGGTGACTTCGTTCTTCAGGACTTTCGTGATAGTGATTTTCATGGTTTGGGTTCTCCTATTGGGGACCCTTTGATTCGTCCTTGCGCCATAGACGCGCACGACCAGACGGCCAAGGAGAAAGCCTTCGCGGGCATCTTCAAGGACGATCAAAAGGTTCTGGGTTTCAAGTGGTGTTGATGACGCTGATTCAGGACATGGCAAGCCTGAAGGGCATCGAAGGGCGCAGCGTTAGCTCGCTACTGGATCAACCGTGGCGACGGCTGTTGTGCAGGGTCGAGGAAATTATTTTGTTGTTGGTCTTCCTGTCTTACCCATAGTGAGGGTTTTTAACGACAGTCTTGACGGACGCCTTTAAGTTGTGAGTGAGATTCCTTCAGAGCCGCTTAATGGAATCCTCAAGTGAGTCGAGGCGATGGCTTGAAGACACAACCCTTGTTCAAGTAGTTGGTTCAAACGGTCGAGAGTCTTTTGGGGACACTTAGCGAGGACCCGTTGGGCCACACCGTCCATATCGAAGGTGACCTGTCCAGCCTTGTAGGTCCTGAAGTTGGAGCGATGGTCACTAAGGGCACGACGCAACTCGATGAGCTGGGTTCGAGCTGGTCGAGGGAATACAGTAGACAAGACTGACATATCTTGTTCGGTGAGGCGTGAGTTAGCTGGGCAGACAATGCTGGTCATGTTGGAAGGTCTCCTTTGAGGTGTTCTTAAAGATGCCCTTTGAGATGAGGGGAGTTGTAATTAACAACCCCTCTCCCTCTGGGTCTGGTCGATGCTTTGACCTGAAGATGGTCGTTGAGATTTTCTTTATATTATCCGGCGTTAAGTCGCTAAGCCCCGGAATAGAGCCTCTGCGCCTACCTCAGCCACAATCTCAGCCTTGATGTCTGGGTGTCTCTCGACATACGAAGCGATCCCATGGGCAGCGTGTCGAGCAGCCTTGGCGATTCGCTGGGCGGTCCTCAAGGAATACTCATTGGTCTTGCAGGCGTCCGCTGTGATCTCCGAAAGGAACAACGCACCGATGACCGCTCGGGCCTTGACGTTGATCTTTCCGTTGGTGACTCCTGCACTGGTGATGATTGACCCGGTAATGATGTCGTCTACCCATGGCAGCGGATCGGGAATCGCAAGGAGGTACATATAGGCTGCGACAGGGTTGGCGAAGGTGGCCTTTGGGCGTCCACGTCCTCGCTTAGGCTCATCGCTTGGGGTCTCTTGGGGTTGCCCTTGGGGGTCGCTGGAAAGGCCCTTGGCGGCTTTCTGGTGGTCCTCAGAGAGCGACTCATCGGCACGACGCTCAGCGGCCCATGCCTGATACTGGGCTTCGAGGTTTGCGGGTCGTACCATGTCCTTGCGGCGGATGACCTCGCCAGTGATTGGGTCAATGTGAAGGATGGTGCCGGTTTCGTGATCGACGTGGCGGTGCAGTGGTCCGGGTTGGGTGAGCAGGGTCATGGAAGTGGTCC
Source organism: Pseudomonas sp. NBRC 111139 (assembly GCF_001753955.1). Taxonomy (NCBI): domain Bacteria; kingdom Pseudomonadati; phylum Pseudomonadota; class Gammaproteobacteria; order Pseudomonadales; family Pseudomonadaceae; genus Pseudomonas; species Pseudomonas sp. NBRC 111139. Next base: position 77,287 of record NZ_BCBP01000033.1, on the reverse strand, counting down.
TCAGATGGCCGCTGCGAACGTGCAGCCATAGTGAGGGTATTTGGCGACACCAGCCATCAAGTCCAGTAAACAAGGGCCTTAACGATCTCCTTCAGTTCCACCAGTTCCCCACGGAGCAGCTTCAGCTCATCCATGATGCCCACGGCAATCGGGTTGCTCGACTCAGCAGCGTTGTACGAGCCGGTCTTGCGGATGGTCGGGAGGACTTCCTCAGTGACCCACTTACGGAACGGTTCGGTTTGAGGTGCTCGTGACCTGAGCAGCATTGCGTACACTTCGGACTCAATGAACATGACCGTGTTGCAGCGCAGGCAGCGGCCCAAGTGGTCCTCTGGGCGGCTAATGGGTGAATCCCCCATCAGTGCCTCAAGCATCCTCCCGTGCCCAGACCCGTGCTTAGTCTTCCGGTGGTCCCGTACTGCGACAGATGGGTCTTTCAGACCAGCAGCTCTGGCAACCTGAGTCGCCACGAACAGCAGGTCATGCTCAGGGTGACCCACGAGAACATCCAGCTCGATGCCCATGAAATTACGCTTTTCAAAGCAGGTCCACCGCAAGCGGCAGACCCTTCATGCCATTAGAGAAAGGCAGTCTTCAGTGCCTCAGCCATACGCCCCACCTCAACCGCACTGCCCGCCCCATACAGGTCATAACTGATCGACCCCGAAGCGTGCCCCAAGATGGACTCAGCGGTGCCAACAGGAATCTCAGCGGCCTTCAAGGCACCAGCCAGAGAGTGCCGTAGCGAGTGGAAGGTTTGCGTCCGATCAGCCTTCACACCCAAGACATCACGGATAAGCCCATTGAGCAACTCAGAGAATCGCCCAGCGCCCAAAGCGAACAGGCGAGAGTCCGCCCTTTGGACAAACTCAAGGAAAGCCTTCAGGTCGAACCCATAGGCGCCATCGGTCAACGGGATGACCCTCAAAGCATTCTTGGTCTTGGCTGTCTTGCCATCGTTCCTATTGATGTCGATAACCCAGACATCCCCGACCTGCTTAACATCGGCCTTCGTTAACTGCCTGAGTTCCTCGATACGGGTCCCAGCGATGACCCCAAGGGACAATGCCCAACGCAGCCATGCGTCCACCGGCAGGGTCTTAGCGTGCGCCATGAGGGCCTTGACCTGATCCTGAGAGAACGCCTCACGGGAGCTATCAGCTCCTTTCGTTGGCTTCAGACCCTTGTCGAAGCTCTTATCGAGGTAACCGTTATGCACAGCCCAGTCCATGACAGTTGATAGCCGGGTCAGTAGCTTCTTCACCGTCGATGGCTTGCGGTCCTCAAGGAGTTTGTCCCGAAGGTTCTTCATGTCCTCCCGCGTATGGGCCTTCAAGTCCAAGTCACCGAGGATCGTAGCGATAGCCTCACAGGACGATCTCACGTCCCGCATGGTGCTGGCCTGAATGCTGTCTTTGCGTTCCTCCATGTACAGCGCAGACAGAGCCTTGAAGGTCAGCCGCTCAGATGAACTTACAGATAGGGACGGAGACAGGGCCACTGACGTGCTACAATGCTCATCCTTGAGACCCTTTACGATCTCCACCAGATTCCCAGACCTGCCCTTCATGCGCTCCTGAGACGCCTCAATGATCTCCAGTGCCTTACTCACAGCCCGTTGCTGATTGACGCTCAGGGGCAGCTTTGCGCTTGCCTCACGGAGGGCCTGATGGTGCTCATCGTTAATCATCTCGTAGGCAACCAGTGAGCTATCGCCATGGGCCATCGTCAGGCTGTACTCAGCGATGTCCAACAGACGCTCTCTCAGCTCATCCCATGACGCCTCTGGGTTGTCCAGATGGTAGGCCTTGAGGGTCGAGAGGATGTCTTGCGAGATGGTCATAGCGGTGGCCTTGTCGGTGGTCCTGAGTGACAGCGTGAAGAAGCCCTTAGCGGTGCCTTGAGGGCGAAGGCGAAGGTAATAGCGACCAGACCGGCGATAGTGGTATGGCTTGGCGAGGGCAGTTTGTAACAGGTTTGTCCCAGTTTGGGAGGGCTGGTTGATGGTCATCGGCTGAAACCCCTGTATCCATTGGGTTTAGCCTCATCACGTCGAGTTCTACAGCAACTACAAGGTCAGCCGTGACCTGATCGAGCTGCGCAACCTGGCGCAAGTGGCCGAATTGATGATCCTGTCCGCCATGCAGCGCAAGGAAAGCCGAGGGTTGCATTACACACTGGATTATCCAGGGATGCTGGACGAGGCCAAGGACACCATCCTCAGCCCGCTCTGAAAACGGCGTCGCGGCCTTCGCGGGCTCGCCCCCCCCTCCCACAGGAATTTGACTGCCTTGCAGCATTGCGCAGTACCTGTGGGAGCGGGCGAGCCCGCGAAGAAACTGACCCGATCCTGATCTATGTCCGGCTCACCGCAGCCCAGCGCCGCCGGCTGAACTTCAATCGCACGCGCAACCGCCGATGCTCATCCGGCCCCAGCGCATCCCGCGGTACGCACTGGCTCTGCCCCAACCACCGCCCCGCCCGCTCAAAGCGCAACACCACCAGCCCAGGCAAAGCCACACTATCCCGGCACAAGCGCACTGACTGCCACCCACAGGCACGGCTGAACACCTGCCAGCCCCGCACATCACGGCGCAGGCCGACAACAGCATGCTCATGGGTCAACAGAATACGTCGGGGAATGGCCCAGCCAGCGTGGGCCGTACAGGCGGCGACAACAGAAAAGGCCAGCCACCCGGGCAGCGGGCTCGCCCACACGGCAAGCCACGCCAGTACCTGACAAGCCAGGTAGGCCGTCAGCAGCAGGCGCGAGCCTTGCCAACGGCACTCGAAACACTCACTTGGGCTGGACACGGTCCAGAATGATGCGGACCATACGCTGCAGTTCCGGGTCTTCGGACTCGGTGCGCTCCATGAACCAGCCGAACATGTCCTGATCCTCGCAGCTCAAGAGACGCACGTACAGTTCACGGTCGGTCTCATTGAGGGTGGGGTAGACTTCCTGGGTGAAAGGCACCAGCAGTACGTCCAGTTCCAGCATGCCGCGGCGGCTGTGCCAGAAAAGCCGGTTGAGTTCAGTTTGTTCGACCATGGGGCCCTCCTCGAATGGGCCGCCAGTATACAGCCCGGCGCGCGAAGCGACACCGGGCGTTGGTCTAGTCACCTACCTATTTTGTTACCGGCGTTCTATGATGGCCGCCAGTCTTTAGCCACCGCGATGACCCATGGCCGATTCCGCTTTCTTCTGCCCCCTGTCCCACGAGGGCATCCTCGCCGTCCGCGGCTCCGATGCAGGCAAGTTCCTGCAAGGCCAGCTGACCTGCAACATCAACTACCTCAGCCAGGAACACGCCAGCCTCGGCGCCCGCTGCATGGTCAAGGGGCGCATGCAGTCGAGCTTCCGCATAGTGCCCGAAGGCAACGGCTACTTGCTGGCCATGGCCAGTGAACTGCTCGACGCGCAACTGGCCGACCTGAAAAAGTACGCTGTGTTCTCCAAGGCCACGCTGACCGACGAAAGCAGCGCATGGGCACGCTTCGGCCTGCAAGGTGGCGACGCTGCACTGCAGGCGCTGGGGCTTGTCGTGCCCGCAGCCGCCGGTAGCACCGTGCGCCATGACGGGCTGATCGCGATCGCCGTGTCCGCCGGCCGGGTTGAGCTGTGGGTGCCGGCGGCTGACGCCGAGCCTGTACGCCAGGCCCTCGCCGCAGCGCTGCCCGAAGGCACGCTCAACGACTGGCTGCTGGGCCAGATTCGCGCAGGTATCGGCCAGGTCATGGGCCCGACCCGTGAACTGTTCATCCCGCAGATGATCAACCTGCAGGCCGTCGACGGCGTCAGTTTCAAGAAAGGCTGCTACACCGGCCAGGAAATCGTCGCCCGCATGCAGTACCTGGGCAAACTCAAGCGCCGCCAGTACCGCCTGGCTCTGGACCAGCAGGCCATTCCGGCCCCGGGCGCCGAGATCTTCTCGCCCACCCATGGGTCGTCGGTCGGTGAAGTGGTCATTGCTGCCGGCAACGGCGCCGGCTGCGAACTGCTCGCAGTGCTCAGCGCCGAGGCGGTGGAAGACGGCAACCTGCACCTGGGCAGCCTCGAAGGCCCGCGCCTGCAGGTGCTGACCCTGCCTTACGAACTGGACCGCGACCGGGAAATCCAGCGCTGACCAGCCTGCCCCACCCCTGTGGCGGGGCCGCACCACCACTGCGGTAGACATGCCCATGAACAAGCTGGCCGAGTTGGTTCAAGCACAATTGCTCGACGCCATCGAAAAGGATGACCTGGTCCTGCCAACCCTGCCCGAGGTTGCCTTGAGCATCCGCGAAGCAGCGGAAGACAACGAGATCAGCGTAGCGGCCCTGAGCAAGGTGATCGGCCGCGACGCGGCCCTTTCAGCGCGCCTGATCAAGGTCGTCAACAGCCCACTGCTGCGTGCTGCGGTCGAGGTGACCGACCTGCATACCGCCATCACGCGGCTAGGCATCAACTACAGCTGCAACCTGGCCATCGGCCTGGTGATCGAGCAGATTTTCCATGCCCGCTCGCCGGCAGTCGAGCAGAAACTGCGCGATATCTGGGCCAGTAGCCTGGAAGTGGCGGGCATCAGCTACGAAATCTGCCGTCGCTTTACACCTCTGAAGCCTGACCAGGCCACCTTGGGTGGGCTGGTCAACCAGATTGGCGCGCTGCCGGTACTCATCTATGCCGAAGAGCACAACGAACTGTTGTCCGACCCGGTTTGCCTGCATTACGTGATCGAGCAACTCCAGCCGGTGCTGGGGGACAAGATCCTCAAGGCCTGGGAGTTTCCGGAGCAGTTGGTCAACCTGCCGAGCCAGGTTCATGACCTGGACCGCCAGACTGACAAGATTGATTACATCGACATTGTGCAGATCGCCCGCTGCATCAGTCAGCGCGGGCGCCACCGGCCATTGGCTGCGCTGCCGGCTTACCGCCATCTGGGGCTGCCGTTTGGCACCGAGCTGGAGGTCGATGAACTGCTAGAGGCGCGGAGCATGTTGCGCTGAGCTGTAACAGCCTGCCAGGGCCCTTTCGCAGATGAGCCCGCGAAAGGGTCGACACAGGCAAACCCTCAATCCGCAATAAAACTCACCCGCACCCGCAACCCGCCCTTCTCGCCATCATGCAGGCTCACCTGCGCCAGGTGCGCCCGACAGATCTCGCCAACGATCGCCAGCCCTAATCCACTGCCCTGCGCACTTCGCCGGTAGAACCGCTCGAACACCCGTTCGCGCTCGGCCTCGGGAATACCTGGCCCATCGTCTTCCACTTCCAGCACCGCCGGCGCCATTACCCGCAAAATCACATTGCCACCCGCTGGTGTATGCGCCAAGGCATTGTCCACCAGGTTGCTCAACAACTCATTGAGCAACGTCGGCTCCCCCTTCAGCCATACCGGCGCCTCGGCCTCCAGCGCCAGCGACACCCCGCGCTTGTGCGCCAATGGCGCCATGGCCATGCCCAGTTCACGGGCCAGCTGGCTCAAATCCAGACGCTGCGCACCGCCCTCGGCAATTGCCCGTGCGCCATTCTCGACCCGCGCCAACGACAGTAGCTGGTTGGCCAGGTGGGTCAGCCTGTCGGTGCCCTGGGCTGCAGACTCCAAGGTCTGCCGCCACTCCTGTGGCTCGGCCGAGCGCAAGCCCAGCTCGACACGTGCCTTCAACGCCGCCAGCGGCGTTCGCAGTTCGTGGGCCGCGTCGGCAATGAACTGCGCCTGGCGCTCGAACTGGCCACGCAAGCGCTCGGTAAAGTGGTTCAAGGCGCGCACCAGCGGGCCCAGCTCGCGCTGTACCTGTACCACCGGCAACGCTCGCAAGTCGTCCGGCTGACGTTCCTCCACCGCTGTGCGCAGGCGCTCCAACGGCCGCAACGCGGCACTCACGGCAAACCACACCATCACCAACGCCCCCAGTGCCAGCATGCCCAGGCGCAGCAGGGTATCGGCCATCAGCCCTCGGGCCATACGCACCCGCGCTTCCTCGGTTTCGGCTACGCGGATTTCTGCCATGCCGTTCATGTTCGGCTCGCTGACCGGCTTCAGCAGGCTGACCACACGAACGTCCTGGCCCAGGTAAGTGGCGTTGTAGAACCGTGCCAATGCCGGATAGTCGTCGGTGCGCGGCGTGCCAGGCGGCGGTGGCGGCAGGTTCTCGTAGCCAGAAATCAGCCTTTGCTGGATATCCAGCACCTGATAGTAAATGCGCCCCGCACTGTCATAGGCGAACGTGTCCAGCGCCACGTAAGGCACATCCGCGCTCAACGAACCATCGCGCTGCGACAGGCCCGCGGCGATGGTTCTCGCCGAAGCCAGCAGGGTGCGGTCGTAGGCGGTGTCGGCGGCCTCGCGGCCATTCCAGTAGGCGCTAAGGCCGCTGGCCAGCATCAGCACCACCAGCAACAGCGCCAAATTACCCAGCAAGCGCCCGCGCAGGCTGCCGTTGTCACGCATCGCGGTGCTCAAGCAAATAACCCAGACCACGGAACGTGACGATGGCTACGGGGTGCCCGTCGAGCTTCTTGCGCAGGCGGTGAATGTAGATTTCGATGGCGTCAGGGCTGGCTTCTTCGTCCAGGCCAAACACCTGGGCAGCCAGCTGCTCCTTGCTCATCACCCGACCCGGGCGGGCGATCAGCGCTTGCAGCACACTCTGCTCGCGTGAGGTCAGCGTCAGGTTGTCATCACCGAGGGTGAAGCGCCGGGTGTCCAGGTCATACACCAACGGCCCACAGCGTTGCTGTCGCTCGCCACCGAGCACACTGCGGCGCAGCAAGGCCTTGACCCGCGCTTCCAGCTCGGTAAGCTCAAACGGCTTGGCCAGATAATCGTCGGCGCCCAGGTTCAGGCCATGGACCCGGTCCTTGACGTCGCTGCGCGCAGTCAGCATCAGCACTGGCAAGGTTTTGCCACGGCCTCGCAAGCGCGCCAGTACCTCAAAGCCGTCCATGCGCGGCAGGCCGACATCCAACACGGCCACGGCGTATTCCTCACTGGCCAGCGCCAAGTCGGCAGCCACGCCGTCATGCAGCACATCTACGGTCAGGCCATGGCTTTTCAAGGCCAGGGCCACGCTTTCGGCCAGTTGCAGGTGGTCTTCGACCAGTAGCACACGCATCGGATTCTCCCGGCTCGGGTGGGGCGGTGGCGCGGAGTGTACCGCTGTCACCACGCCTGTGAAGCCCCTCGTGACAAACCTTTCACGCTGAAAGGTTAGCGAAAGGTTCGTTGCCTAGCATCGCACCACGGTCGCCCTTCGCGCCGAAAAAAGCACCAGCAAGGTGCAACGAATAAGAACAATAAACGGAGTCATCGACGATGCTGTCATTGCAGCCGCAGGCGTTCGCGCCTACCCGTTCCTTTGCCCCACGCCCCTCAGCCATCGCCAGCGCCCTCGCGCTTGCCGGTGTCGCCCCGATGAGCCAGGCCGCCTTCTTCGAAGACAGCACGGCCACCTTCGAAACCCGCAACATGTACTTCAACCGCGACTTCCGCGACGGCACCAGCGCGCAGCAATCCAAGCGCGATGAATGGGCCCAGGGCTTCATCCTCAATTTCGAGTCTGGCTACACCGATGGCACCGTGGGCTTTGGCCTGGACGCGTTGGGCATGCTCGGCATCAAGCTCGACTCCAGCCCCGACCGTACCGACAGCGGCCTGCTGCCGACCCACGATGACGGCAAGGCTGCCGACGAATACTCCAAGCTGGGCCTGACCGGCAAGGTGAAGATCTCCCAGACTGAACTCAAGATCGGCACCCTGATCCCCGAACTGCCGACCCTGCAGCCCAACGACGGGCGTATCCTGCCGCAAACCTTCGAGGGCGGCCTGCTCACCTCCAAAGAGATCAAGGGCCTGACCTTCACCGGTGGCCGCCTGGACAAGGCCAAGGACCGCAACGACACCAACTGGGAAGACCTGGCGCTGAACAACAAGAACGGCCGCTTCGGTGGCAGCTTCAGCGCTGACAACCTGGCCCTGGGCGGGCTCGACTACCAGTTCACCGACCGCATCACCGGCAGCTACCACTTCGCCCAGCTCGACGATATTTACCGCCAGCACTTCATCGGCATGGTCGCCACCCAGCCATGGGGCCCGGGCACCTTGGGTGCCGACCTGCGCCTTGCCATCAGCGACGACGCCGGTGCAGCCAAGGCCGGCAACATCGACAACACCACCGTCAACGGCATGCTCAGCTATGCCCTGGGCGGGCACAAGGTCAGCGCCGCCTGGCAGCAGCTGTCTGGCGAAAGTGCCTTCCCGTATGTGGATGGCGCCGACCCGTACCTGGTCAACTTCGTCCAGATCAACGACTTCGCCGGTGCCGACGAACGCTCCTGGCAGGCGCGCTACGACTACAACTTCGCCGCGCTCGGCGTACCGGGCCTGACCTTCATGACCCGTTACATCAGCGGTGACAACGTCAGCCGTGCTGCCGGTGGCGAAGGCAAAGAGTGGGAACGCAACACCGAACTGAAGTACGTGGTACAAAGCGGCCCGTTGAAGAACGTCGCCGTGCGCCTGCGCAACGCCACCTTCCGCTCCAACTTTGCCCGTGACGCGGATGAAGTGAGGCTGTTGGTCAGCTACAGCGTGGCGCTGTGGTAACCCCATAGCGGTAATCCAATAACAACAACGCTCACGGAGATCGACGATGACCTTTTCACTGCGCCGCCTCGTCCTCGCTACCGGCTGCCTGCTGTTGGCCGGCAACGCCCTCGCTGCAGAACCGAAACGCCCCGAATGCATCGCACCCGCCTCCCCTGGCGGTGGCTTCGACCTGACCTGCAAGCTGGTGCAAAGCGCACTGGTACAAGAAAAAATCCTCAGCAAGCCGATGCGCGTCACCTACATGCCCGGCGGTGTCGGCGCGGTCGCGTACAACGCCGTGGTCGCCCAGCGCCCGGCAGACGCCGGCACGCTGGTGGCCTGGTCCAGCGGCTCACTGCTTAATCTGGCTCAGGGCAAATTCGGCCGTTTCGACGAAAACGCAGTGAAATGGCTGGCTGCCGTCGGCACCAGCTACGGTGCCATCGCGGTGAAGAGCGACTCGCCCTACAAGACCCTTGATGACCTGGTCGCAGCGCTGAAGAAAGACCCGAGCAAGGTCGTGATCGGTTCCGGCGGTACCGTCGGCAGCCAGGACTGGATGCAGACCGCGTTGATCGCCAAGGCCGCAGGCATAAACCCGCGCGACCTGCGCTACGTGGCCCTGGAGGGCGGCGGCGAAATCGCCACGGCATTGCTGGGCGGCCATATCCAGGTCGGCTCTACCGACATTTCCGACTCCATGCCGCACATCCAGAGCGGCAACATGCGCATCCTCGCGGTGTTCTCTGAAAACCGCCTGGACGAGCCGGAAATGAAAGACATCCCTACTGCCAAGGAGCAGGGCTACGACATCGTCTGGCCGGTGGTGCGCGGTTTCTACCTGGGGCCAAAAGTGAGCGACGAGGACTACGCCTGGTGGAAGGCCTCGTTCGACAAGATGCTGGCCTCCGAGGACTTCGCCAAGCTGCGAGACCAGCGCGAGCTGTTCCCGTTCGCCATGACCGGCGAAGAGCTGGACGGCTATGTGAAGAAGCAAGTGGCTGACTACAAGGCACTGGCCAAGGAATTCGGCCTGATCCAGTAAGCCTGTCGGACTCACCACCACCCCTGTGGGAGCGGCCTTGCGTCGCGATCGGGCGCGACGCGGCCCCTGGCACAGCCGATACGATGCTTCGGACAGATCGCATCGGCAGGTTTAGCGGCCGCTTCGCGCCCGATCGCGACGCAAGGCCGCTCCCACAGGATGTGCATCTCACTTGAGCAATCCCAACGAGGATTCCCCAATGATCCTTCAACGCATTTTCGCCCTGGCTCTGCTAGTGGTGTGTGCCGCCCTGGCCGTGATGGCCTGGCCCTATCAGGCTGCATTTTCCTATGAACCGGTGGGCCCGCGCGCTTACCCGTTGTTAGTGCTAGGCCTGATGGGGCTGGGCCTGCTGTACCTGTTGTTCCGCCCAACGCCCATCGTGCGCAAGGATGACGAACCGGAACTGGACCGCGAGACCCTGATCAAGATCACCGCCTGTGTCGGCCTGCTGATCGTCTTCGCCGCCACTTTTGAAGCGCTCGGCTTCATCCTCAGCGCCATCCTGGTCGGCCTGCCCATGGCTCGGCTGTACGGTGGCCGCTGGCTGCAAAGCGCCATTGTGGTGGCCGGCATGAGCATTTTCCTCTACTGGCTGTTCGACCGTGTGATGGACGTGCCACTGCCCCTTGGCCTGCTGAGCGTACTGGAGAACTGACATGGATACCTTGAGCTACCTGGGCCAGGGCTTCGGCATTGCCCTGTCCCCTTACAACCTGGTCACCGCCCTCTCCGGCACCTTGATCGGCACCGTGGTCGGTCTGCTGCCGGGCCTGGGCCCGATCAATGGCGTGGCCCTGCTGATCCCCATCGCCTTTGCCCTCGGCCTGCCGCCGGAATCGGCGCTGATCCTGCTGGCGGCGGTGTACCTGGGCTGCGAATATGGCGGGCGTATCAGCTCGATCCTGCTGAACATCCCGGGCGAAGCCTCGACCGTGATGACAACCCTGGACGGCTACCCGATGGCTCGCCAAGGACTGGCAGGCGTCGCGCTGTCGCTGTCGGCCTGGAGCTCGTTCATCGGCGCCTTCATTGCCACCTGCGGCATGGTGCTGTTCGCCCCGCTGCTGGCGAAATGGGCCATCGCCTTCGGCCCGGCGGAGTACTTTGTGCTGATGGTGTTCGCCATCGTCGCGCTGGGTGGCATGGCCGGTGACAAACCACTGAAAACCTTCATTGCCGCTCTCATCGGCCTGTTCCTGTCGGCGGTCGGCATCGACGCCAACAGCGGCGTTTACCGCTTCACCGGTGACAGCGTGCACCTGGCCGACGGCATTCAGTTCGTGGTGCTCGTGCTGGGCCTGTTCTCCGTCAGCGAAATCCTCCTGCTGCTGGAAAAGACCCACCATGGCCACCAGGCGGTCAAGGCTACCGGCCGCATGCTGTTCAACTTCAAGGAAGCGGCCTCGGTGTTCCTGGTCAACATCCGTTGCGGCCTGCTCGGTTTCATCATGGGTGTTCTACCCGGCGCCGGCGCAACGCTGGCCAGCGCCGTGGCCTACATGACCGAGAAACGCATGGCCGGGGAAAGCGGCAAGTTCGGCAAAGGCGATGCCCGTGGCCTGGCAGCGCCGGAAACGGCCATTGGTGCGTCCTGCTGTGGCGCCCTGGTCCCGATGCTGACCCTGGGCGTACCGGGCTCTGGCACCACAGCTGTGATGATCGGCGCCCTGACCCTGTACAACATCACCCCTGGCCCACTGCTGTTCGAACAGCAGCCAGATATTGTCTGGGGCCTGATCGCCTCGCTGTTCGTCGCCAACATCATGCTGGTGATCCTCAACATCCCGATGATCCGCATCTTCACCCGCATCCTCGCCGTGCCAAACTGGGCGCTGGTGCCGGTGATCGCCATCATCACCGCGATCGGTGTGTACGCCGTGCATGCCACTACCTTCGACCTGTTCCTCATGGTCGGTATCGGCATCATGGGCTACATCCTGCGCAAGCTGGACTTCCCTCTGTCGCCGATTCTGCTGGGCTTCATCCTCGGCGGGCTGATGGAGCAAAACCTGCGTCGGGCGCTGTCGATCTCCAACGGTGAACTGGGCATCCTCTGGTCCAGCCCGATCAGCATGGGCGTCTGGGCGCTGGTAGTGCTGATGCTCGCCCTGCCGCTGCTGCGCATCTGGCGCAAACGCAGCCTGCAGCGCCGGGCCCTGGCCGATGCCTGATCGGTCGTTGCCATTGTTCGTCGCGACCGGGCTGGTCGGCCTTGCTGGCGGTTTTGCCGCCAGCAAGGTCGGCTGGCCTTTGCCATGGATGGTCGGCTCATTGCTGGCGATCATCCTGGTGCGCTGCCTGACGCGTTGGCAGCTGTCGGAAATCCCCAACGGCCGCAAGTGCGGGCAGTGGATCATCGGCATCGGTATTGGCCTGCACTTCACCCCCGCGGTGATCGAGCAGGTGGCCAGCCATTTCGCGCTGATCTGCTTCGGTGCGTTGTTCACCACCCTGTCCAGCGTGATCAGCGTATGGCTGCTGCGGCGAACCGGTGAAGACCGCGCCACCGCGTTCTTTGCCAGCATGCCAGGCGGTTCGGGCGAGATGGTCAACCTTGGGGCGCGCAATGGCGCGGTGCTCAGCCAGGTGGCGGCAGCGCAAAGCTTGCGTGTGCTGGCAGTGGTGCTGTGCGTGCCGGCGCTGTTCAAGTTTCTGCTGGGTGACGGGGTACCACTGAACCACACCGGTAGCGTGAGCTGGGGCTGGCTGGCGTTGATTGCGCCCTTGGGCGTTGCCGTTGCCTTGCTCTGGCAGCGCTTGCGCCAGCCCAACCCATGGCTGTTCGGGCCATTGCTGGTCGCGGCTACGGTCAGCCTGGCCGGCAACCTGCAGATCGCCCTGCCCAACGGCGCCAGCCAGATCGGCCAGTGGCTCATCGGCAGCGGCCTGGCCTGCCACTTCAACCGCGCGTTCTTCCGCCGCGCACCGTCGTTCCTGGGACGCACCTTGATGGCCACGGCGTTGTGCATGGCGATTGCAGCCAGTGCCGCGTGGGTGCTGAGCATGATGACTGCACTGGACTTGCGTTCGCTGACACTGGGGATGATGCCTGGCGGGATCGCCGAAATGAGCCTCACGGCCGAAACGTTGCAATTGTCAGTGCCGCTGGTAACCGCGCTGCAGGTGATGCGCCTGATCTTGGTGTTGTTTCTTGCAGAACCGCTTTTCCGGTGGTGGGACAACAGGTATTCAAGCGGCAAGCCCCCTGAAGATAGATAGTTACCACTTGCCCAATGCCCGGATGAATAGAGTCGGATTGCTGCCCTGATCGCCAGCAAACCCACACTTCCCGGCATTCAAGAGGTAATGATGAAAGTCCGTCTTTCTTGCAACTATCGCTCGGCTATTGCCTGGGCATGCCTTGCCATCAGCGCAGGCAGCCTTGCCGCAGAGCCACCTGCCCCCGTCCAGATCAACGTCGTGGCTATCAATGATCTTCACGGCTACCTGGAACCCAACCCCCAGGACTACGCCGGCGCGCAAGGCGCTACCCGCCTGACCTACGGCGGCATCGCCACACTCGGCGCCATGCTCGATGAGCTGCGAACGCAGGACCCCGATCTGCTGTTCATCGGGGCTGGCGACTTGATAGGGGGCAGCCCCGCCATTTCTGCGCTGTGGGCTGACGAGCCTGTGCTTGAGGCCTTGAACGCGATGGGCATGATTGTCAGCGCATCCGGGAACCACGAACTGGATGCAGGCAAGGCCGAGTTTCTTCGTCAGATCCACGGAGGATGCGAGTCAACGCGCCCTGAAAAGGCCTGCACGTTTCGCGGCGATTATCCAGGAAGTGGCTTCCCTTACATAGCGTCCAACCTGATCGATACCACCACGGGCGAGCGCTTGCTACCGGCCTATCACATTCAAGAGGTGAAAGGGGTCAAGATAGCGTTCGTCGGTGCCGTGCCACGCAACATGGAAAAAGTGGTCTCGGCCAGCGCATTCGCAGGGCTCAAAGCCACAGATGAAGCGCAAGCCATCAATGACGTGATTCCGGAGCTCAAGGCCAAAGGCGTCAATGCAATCATTGCGGTCATGCACCAAGGAGGGGATACCGTCGAGCCGTTCGACACGCAGGATTGCAGCCAGCTGAGTGGCGCGGTCGTCGACGTGGCGAAGCGGCTGGATCCTGCGGTAGATGCTGTCATCAGCGGTCACTCGCATGCCAGCTATCAATGCAGGGTGGGTGACCTGAGCATCACTCAGGCTGGCAAATACGGCCACTTCCTGACTCAGTTGCAGTTGCAGGTAACGCCAGGCACCCATCACGTCACGAACATCACCGCCCGCAATATTCCTGCTGACCCACAGAACTACCTGCCGAATGCCAAGTTGACGAGTTTGCTGGAGGAAGTGCGTCAGCGGTCCGGGGAAAAATTGCTCGAACCCATAGGACGCATCTCGACGGCAGAACTTGACCGCAAAGAAAATGCCGCCGGTGAAACAACCTTGGGGAACCTGGTCACGGATGCCCAATTGGCCATGACCCAAGCGTTTAATACCCAGATTGCCTTTCTCAACCTGGGTGGGCTGCGAAGTGACTTGATACAGCCTGCCGATAGCGACCTGACCTACGAACAATTATTTGCCGTACAACCGTTCAATAACCCACTGGTGGTTCAGGAACTGACAGGCAAGCAGATTACCGAACTGCTCAACCTTCAATGGAACAGGGGCAGTTTCAATCCGCTGCAAGTATCGAAGGGTTTTCATTATGAGTGGGATGGTTCACGGCCTGTCGGCAGCCGTGTCGTCGAGGGCAGTGTGCGTCTTCACGGCAAACCCGTTGAGCCGTTGACCCATTATCGCGTCGTCAGCAACCTGTTCCTGGCCGATGGTGGCGGTGGCTTGGCCACTTTCAAAGAAGGAAGGCGACGCCAGGACACCGGCATCTCCGACCTGGAAGCCTTGGTGGCGTATGTACGCCAGAACCATGAGCGGGGTATTGCAATTGGCCAGCGCAGCGAGCCGCGCATCAGCATGACGCCCTGAGCGATTGCGTACCCCACCCCGGTTTCTCACAGCGGGGGCAGTGCCCAGTCGATGGGCCCGAGCCCCCGCTGCTCGAGGAAGCTGTTGGTACGGCTGAAATGCCCGCAACCGATGAACCCGCGATACGCCGACAGCGGCGAAGGATGGACCGACTTCAGTACCAGGTGCTTGGTACCGTCGATCAGCTTCTGCTTGCTCTGTGCATGCGCCCCCCATAGCAGGAATACCACGTTCGGGCATTGCTCACTGACCACTTGAATGATCCGGTCGGTAAACAATTCCCAGCCTTTCTTGGCATGCGACGCGGCATTGGCGCGCTCGACGGTCATGGTCGTGTTGAGCAACAGAACGCCTTGTTCTGCCCAGCTCTGGAGGTAGCCGTGGCTGGGGATCGGGATGTTCAGGTCGCGCTGCAGCTCCTTGTAGATATTGACCAGCGACGGCGGCGTGGCCACGCCCGGTTGCACCGAGAAGCACAAGCCATGGGCCTGCCCCGGCCCGTGATACGGGTCCTGCCCGAGGATGACCACCTTCACCTGGTCCAGCGGTGTCGAATTGAGCGCATTGAAGATCAGCGGCCCTGGCGGGTAGATTTCCTTGCCGGCAGCGTACTCACCACGCAGAAATTCGCGCAGCTGGTGCATGTAAGGCTGGTCGAATTCACCGCGCAATGCGGCCTTCCAGCTGGGTTCGAGTTTGATGCGATCGTCGTCAGTCATGGGGCCTTCCATAAACAATGGCGCGACACTAGGTAAGCCCTTCGCGCTTGTCAAACGATCCGACCGACGACCGGCATGATTGGCCAGGCAAGCCATACTTGAGCGATGACTTGCGAGAGGTAGTCCATGACCATTCACTGCGAGGTACTCACCGGCGTCGATGGCGCCCGCATCGGCATCGCCACCCTGGATGCGCCCAAGGCGCTCAATGCCCTGACCCTGCCGATGATCGAAGTGCTGGGCGAACAACTGCATGCCTGGGCCCGCGACCCGGGTATCGTCAGCGTGCTGCTGCGCGGCAACGGGGCAAAAGCCTTTTGCGCAGGCGGCGATGTCCGTGCGCTGGTGCAAGCCTGCCGCGACCACCCCGGCAGTGTCCCACCGCTGGCGGCCTCTTTCTTCGCCGCCGAATACCGCCTGGACTTTGCCCTGCACACCTACCCCAAACCGTTACTCTGCTGGGGCCATGGGCATGTACTGGGTGGCGGCATGGGGCTGCTGCAAGGCGCCAATGTGCGTATCGTCACACCCAGCAGCCGGCTGGCCATGCCGGAAATCAGCATCGGCCTGTACCCTGACGTAGGCGCCAGTTGGTTCCTGGCCCGGCTGCCGGGCAAGCTGGGTTTGTTCTTCGGCCTGACCGGCGCGCCGATCAACGCCCGCGATGCCCTTGACCTGGGCCTGGCTGACCGTTTTCTGGGCGAGCACCAGCAAGAGGCCTTGATCGAGGAGTTGCTGCAACTCAACTGGCAGGAGCAGACCGCCGTACAACTGAACAGCTTGCTCAAGGCCGAGCAGCATCGTGCCTGCGCCGAGCTGCCTGATGCCCAGTGGCTGCCACGACGGCATGTGATCGATCAGTTACTCGACGTGGCCGATGCGGCTTCAGCCTGGCGCGCGCTGGAAAGGCTCAAGCAGCATGACGACCCATTGCTGGCAGATGCCGGCCAACGCCTGCATGAGGGTTGCCCGCTGACCGCGCATCTGGTCTGGGAGCAGATCCGCCGGGCGCGGTATCTGTCGTTGGCGCAAGTGTTCCAGATGGAATACAGCATGAGCCTGAACTGTTGCCGCCACCCTGAGTTCAGCGAAGGCGTGCGTGCTCGCCTGCTGGACAAAGACAACCAGCCGCGCTGGCACTGGCCTGATGTGGCGCAAGTGCCGGCGGCGGTAGTCGAGGCGCATTTTGCCAAGGCGTGGGAGGGACGCCACCCATTGGCGGATGTGGGTTAGCTTCGTGAACCTGGGGCTGCTTTTCAGCCCCGCCTCCACTCACCTAGCGCTGCCAGTTTCCTCCTTGCCCCTGCCCGCGCCGACCCTCCCAGCGCCCGCGGTCATTACCCTGCCCATTGGAGTGCCAGTCGCCATGCCGGTAACGCTGGCTGTCATTGCGATAGTCATGGCGATCCCGGTCCTGCCTGTAGTCTTGTCGCTGGCGATTGCCATAGTCATAGCGCGGGTTGCCATGCCACTGGTTCATCCCTGGCTGCGAATATGGCCGGTAATAGGGCGCAGGGGCCGCCCCATGGTAGTAACGGGGGGCAGGCTGATAGTAATAGCGCGGGGCTGGCGCCACATAGTACCGGTCATAGCGGTAATACCCCGGCGCCACATAGCGGTCGGTGGAGTAGTAGTCCGAACGGTAATAGCCCCCGCGCTCGTAGTACGGGGCGCAGGCCGAAGTCATCAGCCCCAGCAGGGTGATCAACAGGATTCGATAGGACATGGCGGCCTCCTGGACCGCGGGAGTGCCCGAACAGCGGCGCTGGCGAGCGTCGAGACGAGGTGCGTCAATCGACACTTAATAAGACAGTGGCGCGCAGGTTCAGTGCCATTTCTGCAATAACTTGATACAGGTGAAATAACCCTGAAAAACTTGCAGTCATTTGCTGGCCATCTCACTAGAATAAGCGGCTCGGCACACATCACGGGAAGATCATGCCCTTACGTTCCGCTCTGTTCTCGCAACGCTCGCTGATCGTTACCCTGCTCGTGTTATTGGCCTGCGGCTTCCTGGCCACTTCGCTGCTCAGCTACTTCTCCTCGCGAAGCGCCATCCGCGACGGCATCATCAATACCGAATTGCCGCTGACCTCCGACACTGTCTACTCGGAAATCCAGAAAGACCTGATCCGCCCGGTGCTGATCGCCTCGATGATGGCCCAGGACACCTTCCTGCGCGACTGGGTGCTGTCCGGCGAGCAGGATACCGAACGCATGACCCGTTACCTGAGCGAGGTCATGGGCAAGCAGGACATCTTCACGTCCTTTTTCGTGTCCGATCGCACGCGGACCTACTACCAGGCCAAAGGCGTGCTCAAGCACGTCGAACCGGGCACCTGGCGTGATGCCTGGTATTTCCGTCTGCGTGAGCTCAAGGCCCCTTATGAGATCAACGTCGATCTGGACATGGCCAACCAGGACAGCCTGACCGTGTTCATCAACTACCAGGTGCACGACTACCAGCAGCGCTTCATCGGCGCGGCAGGCGTAGGGCTGAGCGTATCGTCGGTGGTCAAGCTGATCGATCAGTACCAACGCCGCTACCAGCGCGCGGTGCTATTCACCGATGCCAAAGGCAAGGTGCTGTTGACCGGCTCCGAGGGTGGCCCGCATGGTTTGCAAGTTGGCCAGTCACTCAGCGACAACCCTGAGCTGAAGGCCATGTTGGCCGAGCAGTGGGTGCCGGGCGAAGGTAGCCACGAGTACCATGACAGCGAAAACCACAGCCACTTTCTCAACGTTCGCCACCTGCCCGAACTGGACTGGTACCTGTTGGTGGACAAACGCGAAACCGGCGTCCTCGACCGCATTCGCCACGCGCTGTACCTGAACCTGGCGATCTGTACGATGATCACACTGGTGGTGCTGGCACTGGTGCATGCCATGGTCCGCCGCCACCAGGCCAGCACCGAAGCCTTGGCCACGCTCGACAGCCTCACCGGCTTGCACAACCGGCGCAGCTTCGACCTGCTCGCCGCCCAGGCGCTGCGAGAAGCCCGGCGCGACAATAGCCCTCTGGTGGCCTTGCTGATTGATCTGGACCACTTCAAGGCACTGAACGACAACCACGGCCACCTGGCAGGTGACGAAGTGCTACGCCAATTCGCCAATGTGCTGCAAGGCAGCCTGCGTCAGTCAGATATACTGTGCCGCTGGGGCGGTGAGGAATTCATCGTGCTGCTGCGCGAAGCTGAAGGCGACCAGGCCATCGAGGTGGCGGAAAAGATCCGGCGACGCACCGAACAGCTGACCTTCAGTTACGACAACCAGCCGCTGCGACTGACCACCAGCATCGGCCTGAGCAGCCTGCAACCGGGGGATACCCTGCACGCCCTGCTGACCCGCGCCGACCGCGCGCTTTATCGTGCCAAGCAGGC
Source organism: Pseudomonas sp. NBRC 111139 (assembly GCF_001753955.1). NCBI lineage: Bacteria > Pseudomonadati > Pseudomonadota > Gammaproteobacteria > Pseudomonadales > Pseudomonadaceae > Pseudomonas > Pseudomonas sp. NBRC 111139. Next base: position 58,578 of record NZ_BCBP01000033.1, on the reverse strand, counting down.
TGGCCGCAACCGCGTCTGCAGTGATACCCGCCATGAATGACAAGCAACACTGCCCCGCTTGCGGTGCCCTCAACCAATGCAGCCTGGCCGACCCACGCCGTGCCACCCAGGCGTGTTGGTGCTACAGCGTGACCATCGACCCGGCCGTGCTTCAGGCCCTGCCCGATGAACTGCGTAACAAAGCCTGTCTGTGCCCGCGCTGCGCCGCCGTTGAAGAACAGCTCCGTCCATCCGCTGCCCACTGATCGTTGCCATGCGCCTTGACCGTTTCCTCGCCAACCTGCCCAGCTACAACCGCCAGCAAGTTCGCCTGATGCTGGCGCAACGCCGCGTGCGGGTGGACGGCAAGGTCGCCAGTGACCCGCTGACCGACGTGCGTGAATTCAGCCGCGTAGAGCTGGACGAGCAACTGCTGCAGACCGGCCGGCCGGCCCGCTACCTGATGCTGTACAAGCCCACTGGCTGCGTAAGCGCCACCCACGACCCGCAACACCGTACCGTTCTCGACCTGCTGCCCACGGCGTTGCGAGATGACCTGCACATAGCCGGGCGCCTGGATTTCAACACCACCGGCCTGATGATCCTGACCAACGATGGCCAGTGGTCACGGCGCCTGACCCAGCCTGCCACAAAGCTGCCCAAGCATTATCTGGTGGACACCGATGACGAGATTGGCGAGCACTATGTGGCCAAGTTTCGCGAGGGTTTCTATTTTGCCTTCGAAGACCTCACCACCCAACCAGCCCAGCTGGACATCCTCGGCCCCCACCGAGCCCGGCTGGCGATCGTCGAGGGGCGGTACCACCAGGTCAAGCGCATGTTCGGGCACTTCAACAACAAGGTGGTGGGGCTGCATCGGGAGAGCATGGGAGCGATCCGGCTGGATCCGGGGTTGGCGCCGGGGGAGTATCGTGAACTGACGGCCAATGAGATAGCCACTGTCCAGGCGTGACAGACAGCCGGTGTCGTCACACGACCGCTCAGCGACAAAAGTCACATTACTTACCGAACGGCACTTGCGCGATCCCCAACCCACTGCTTGAATCCAAATCGTCAGTCTGCATGTGACTACCAAGTCACACCTGCAGGCGATGACACTTTTTGCCGGCCACCCAAAGCCTAGATGCCTTGGGGCACGGCAAATTGCCCGCCAAAAACAATACCGTCGACGCAAGTGCCAAGGATCGACACAGGGCCCCCGGATTATCTTCAGGCAAATGCCTACCTGTCATAAAGAACGTGCACCCTAGGTGACGCGAATACCCTTTTTGCGCCAGGAGTCGATGACATGAGGCCAGAAATCGCTGTACTTGATATCCAAGGTCAGTATCGGGTTTACACGGAGTTCTATCGCGCGGATGCGGCCGAAAACACGATCATCCTGATCAACGGCTCGCTGGCCACCACGGCCTCGTTCGCCCAGACGGTACGTAACCTGCACCCACAGTTCAACGTGGTTCTGTTCGACCAGCCGTATTCAGGCAAGTCCAAGCCGCACAACCGTCAGGAACGGCTGATCAGCAAGGAGACCGAGGCGCATATCCTCCTTGAGCTGATCGAGCACTTCCAGGCAGACCACGTGATGTCTTTTTCGTGGGGTGGCGCAAGCACGCTGCTGGCGCTGGCGCACCAGCCGCGGTACGTGAAGAAGGCAGTGGTGAGTTCGTTCTCGCCAGTGATCAACGAGCCGATGCGCGACTATCTGGACCGTGGCTGCCAGTACCTGGCCGCCTGCGACCGTTATCAGGTCGGCAACCTGGTCAATGACACCATCGGCAAGCACTTGCCGTCGCTGTTCAAACGCTTCAACTACCGCCATGTGAGCAGCCTGGACAGCCACGAGTACGCACAGATGCACTTCCACATCAACCAGGTGCTGGAGCACGACCTGGAACGTGCGCTGCAAGGCGCGCGCAATATCAACATCCCGGTGCTGTTCATCAACGGCGAACGCGACGAGTACACCACAGTCGAAGATGCGCGGCAGTTCAGCAAGCATGTGGGCAGAAGCCAGTTCAGCGTGATCCGCGATGCGGGCCACTTCCTGGACATGGAGAACAAGACCGCCTGCGAGAACACCCGCAGTGTCATGCTAGGGTTCCTCAAGCCAACCGTGCGTGAACCCCGCCAACGTTACCAACCCGTGCAACAGGGGCAGCATGCATTTGCCATCTGAGCGGCTCGGCGCCTTGTAGCAAATACCCGCAGGCCACGGGGCGCCGACAAGCTTTTTTATAACTTGGGCTTCTAATTCGCTGAAGGTTCTGGTAAAAAGTCGAGCTCAGATGCGGGTATAGTTTAGTGGCAAAACGAAAGCTTCCCAAGCTTTAGTTGAGGGTTCGATTCCCTCTACCCGCTCCACATCGCATTCCCGCATGGCGTTCCAGCAACGTCATCGCAGTCAAAAGGAGCCTTGGCTCCTTTTTTCGTTTTTCACCCTGCCTTGACCTGGCCCATGGCCATTTACCCACCGATCCGCTTCAATGCGCATCGGGCCTTTGCGTGCGCAAGCGAAACGGCTTGTGGCGGATATGCTCAATGGATTCGTGAAACCATTCGAAAGGACAACGCATGTTTCTCTCCCGCTGGCTACCGGGCCTTGCCAACCTGCTGCACTACCGCCGTGAATGGTTCCACGCCGATCTGCAAGCTGGCCTGTCGGTAGCCGCGATCCAGATTCCCATTGCCATTGCCTATGCGCAGATCGTCGGGCTGCCGCCGCAATATGGCCTGTACGCCTGTGTGCTACCGATGATGGTCTACGCGCTGATCGGTAGCTCGCGCCAGCTGATGGTCGGCCCCGACGCCGCCACCTGCGCGATGATCGCCGGTGCCGTGGCACCGCTGGCCATGGGCGACCCGCAGCGCATCGTCGAACTGTCGGTGATCGTCACCGTGCTGGTCGGCGTGATGCTGATTGCCGCGGGCCTGGCGCGCGCCGGGTTCATCGCCAGCTTCTTCTCGCGGCCGATCCTGATCGGCTACCTCAACGGTATCGGGCTGAGCCTGATCGCCGGGCAGCTGTCCAAGGTGGTGGGCTTCCAGATCGAGGGCGACGGTTTCATCCTCAGCCTGATCAACTTCTTCCAGCGCCTGGGGGAAATTCACTGGGTCACATTGATCATCGGCCTGGCCGCCCTGGGCCTGCTCATCTGGCTGCCACGGCGCTACCCGCGCCTGCCCGCAGCCCTCACGGTAGTGGCGCTGTTCATGCTGCTGGTTGGCCTGTTCGGCCTTGACCGCTTTGGCGTCGCCGTCCTTGGGCCGGTACCTGCAGGCATCCCGCAACTGGCCTGGCCACACAGCAACCTGGCGGAAATGAAGAGCCTGCTGCGCGACGCCCTGGGTATCGCCACCGTCAGCTTCTGTAGCGCCATGCTTACCGCACGCAGCTTTGCCGCCCGGCATGGCTATGCGATCAACGCCAACCACGAATTCGTCGCCCTGGGCGTGAGCAACCTGGCGGCCGGGGTTTCCCAGGGCTTTGCCATCAGCGGTGCCGACTCGCGCACTGCAGTCAACGACATGGTCGGTGGCAAAAGCCAGCTGGTGGGCATCATCGCGGCACTGGTGATCGCCCTGATCCTGCTGTTCTTCACCGCGCCCATGGCCTGGATCCCGCAGGCTGCGCTGGGCGCCGTGCTGCTGATGGCGGGCTGGGGGTTGATCGACATCAAATCGCTGGGGCATATCCGGCGTCTAAGCCGCTTCGAGTTCTGGCTGTGCCTGCTGACCACGGCGGGCGTACTGGGCCTGGGTGTGCTGCCCGGCATCGTGTTTGCCGTGACCCTGGCGATCCTGCGCCTGCTTTACAGCATCTACCAGCCCACCGATGCCGTACTGGGCTGGCTGCCGGGCACCGAAGGCCAAGTGGACATCCGCAAGTTCAAGGACGCCCGCACCGTGCCTGGCCTGGTGGTGTACCGCTTCGACGACGCCATCCTGTTCTTCAATGCCGACTACTTCAAGATGCGCCTGCTAGAAGCCGTGCAAAGCCAGGACCAGCCTAAAGCCGTGCTGTTCGATGCCGAAGCGGTAACCAGCATTGATGTCAGCGGCATCGCCGCCCTGCGCGAAGTGCGTGACACCCTGGCGGCTCAAGGCATCCTCTTCGCCATCGCCCGCGCCCGTGGCACTTTCCTGCGCATGCTGGTGCGCTCGGGGATGGCGCGGGACATGGAAGAAAAACTGCTATTCGGCTCGGTACGCGCGGGGATTCGTGCGTACCGCGTGTGGCGCAACCGAAACCGCAGTGTGCAAGTGACCGAACAGGGTTAGCGGCTTTCATCCTGTTCAACGTGCTGCGCCTGTGCTGGCCCTTTCGCGGGTAAACCCGCTCCTACATGGACTTGTAGGCGCGGGTTCACCCGCGAAAGGGCCAGCACAGGCAACACAAAACCTCGCCTTGACACCAACCCTCGCATACCTCGCATGACATGCTAAAGTCGCCCCGTTCCCCGCACCACCCAACGGATCCAGCATGCCCGCACTTGATGCCACCCTTACCCCCTGGCCAGAACTCGCCGCCCGCCACCCCTGCGACGCCCTGCTGCTGGGCAATGGCGCAAGCCGCGCAGTATGGAAGCCGTTCGGCTACTTCTCGCTGTTCGAGCAAGCGCAACGCGCAGGCCGCAAGAAAGGCCTGGCGGTCAGTGACCAGGCACTGTTCAAGTCCTTGGGCACGGAACTGTTCGAGCCGGTGCTCAGCGCCCTCAACACCACCGTGCGTACCAATGCCGCACTGGCCATCAACTCCACCGCGCCGCTGAACCGCTACTACTCGATCAAGGAAGCGTTGATTCACGCCGTGCGCACGGTGCATCTGCCCTGGCCGCTGATGCCGCCGGCCACCCTGGCAACCCTCAATCAGGCCCTGCGCGCCTATCGAAGCGTCTACACCAGCAACTACGACCTGGTGCTGCCATGGGCCGTGCAGCACGCCCCGAATGGCTTCGCCGAACTGTTCGACGAACAAGGCTATTTCGACGTGCGACGCACCGGCAGCGAAGGTACCCGGGTGCTGCACCTGCATGGCGGCCTGCACCTGCTCAAGTTGCCCGACGGCACCACCCGCCAGCGCAGCGCTGAAAGCGCCGAACTGCTCGATGGGTTTGCCGTGAATATCCCGGGTGAAGTACCGCTGTTCGTCAACGAAGACCGCAGCGACGAGAAACTGCGCGCTATCCGCAACTCGGACTATCTGAGCTGGTGCCTGGGGCAGCTGGCGCAGGAAAACCAAGGGATATGCCTGTTCGGGCAGCATCTGGACAGCAGTGACCGGCACCTGCTCGACGCTGTGCGCCAAGCCCGTCCGCAACAGCTATCCATTGCCATTCGGCCGCTGGGCGAGGCGTCGGTGATCAATCAGAAGCAGCATTTTGCAGATCGTTTCGGGGATTTGCCGGGGACGGCGCTGCATTTCTTCGATGCCAGCACCCATCCGTTGGGGCAGGCAGCATTGGCTATCGAAGTGCCCTCTGCTCAGCGCTGACAAGGTGCCCGGCAGGCGTAACGGTGGGTGGCGTCAGAGCAACCCATCCGCGCGCAACAACGTTTCCAGGCAATGCTTCTGCACCCCATAGAACGCCTTGAGCTGGGCAATCTTCTCCAGCAACGCCCCGTTATCCCCCGCCTGCCGACGCTTCACCGCAAGAATCATCTTGTTCTTGTTGGTGTGTTCCAGCGAGATGAACTCGAACACCTTGGTTTCATAGCCACAGGCTTCCAGGTACAGCGCACGCAGGCTGTCGGTCAGCATTTCGGCCTGCTGGCCCAGGTGCAGGCCATACTGCAGCATGGGTTGCAGCAACCCTGGGCTGTGCAATTGCGGGCGGATCTGCTTGTGGCAGCACGGCGAGCACATGATGATCGCGGCGTTGCAGCGGATACCGGTGTGGATGGCGTAGTCAGTGGCGATGTCACAGGCATGCAAGGCGATCATCACCTCGATGGCCTCAGGCACCACGCTACGTACGTCACCACACTGGAACTCCAGGCCCGGATGGTCGAGGCGTGCGGCCGCGGCGTTGCACAGGTCGACCATGTCCTGGCGCAGCTCCACGCCGGTCACCTGTGCGTCACGGCCCAGACTGTTGCGCAGGTAGTCATGCATGGCAAAGGTCAGGTAGCCCTTGCCCGATCCGAAGTCGGCCACACGCAGCGCCTGTTCCGTCGACACCGGTGCATTGGCCAGGGCGTGATCGAAGACCTCGATGAATTTGTTGATCTGCTTCCACTTGCGTGACATGGACGGGATCAGTGCGCCTTGTGCGTCGGTCACACCGAGGTCGCGCAGAAACGGCCGCGACAGCTCCAGATAACGCTTCTTCTCGCGGTCATGCCCGCTGCCCGCATCGGCCACGCGCGGTGCCTGGGCACCGTGGCGCTGGAGCATCGGTTTGCCCTTCTTGCTGAAGGTCAACTGCACTTCGCCGTCAGCATCGAACAGGTGGGCATTGCGGAAGCTGTCCGGCAGCAGTTCGGCAACCAGCACCTGGGCCTGATCCAGCGGCAGGTTGCGGGTGATGTCGCGGGTCTGGTGGCGGTAGACCAGCGACAGGCACGGCTGGCCCTTGACCTGCAGCGGCTTGGCAATGATCCGTTGCAAGGTCTGGTCGGCACCGACATGGCGCGCCAGCACCAGCTTGACCAGGGTTTCGCCGTACAGGGCGGCGTTCAGCAGGTCGAGAAACTGAGCGCGCGCATCCGGCGCGCAAGAGGCAGAAGTACTGGCGGACATGAAAAGGGGGCCTTGGGTAGCGGAACGCCTATTCTAACGTGCCGCAGGCACCCTGTGGGAGCAGGCTTGCCCGCGAACACCGGCAAAGCCGGTGGCAGACACCGTGTCGCCTGATTCGCGGGCAAGCCCGCTTCTACAGGGAATCCAGCAAGGCTGGGCGCGCCTTCAGTCGAGAATCACCAAGCGGTTGGGCAACTCGTTGCGGGCATGGGTTGGCGGCACGTGCTGGCTAAGCAGCTCGCCACACGCTTCGATGCACTCGACAAAGCCCTGCAAGGTGCGGCCCTGGCGCACCTGCTCGGCCAAGCGGGCACCGATGGCCGCGCGGGCTTCGGCATCCAGGCAGTGTTCGATACCCCGGTCGACCAGGATCTCCACATGCCGCTCCGCCTCGCTGACGAAAATCAGCACGCCCGTGGCGCCTGCTGTGCGCTGCAGGTTCTGCTCGCGAAACTGCTGGCGGGCCAGGCGCGCGGCACGCCAGCGGCGCAAGGCACGGGGGATCAGCCAGTCGGCCAGGCGCGGGTTGCGCAGCAGCAGGCACAAAACGACGAACAGCAGCACGTTGCCCATCAGCACGCCACGCACGCTGGGCCAAGCCAGCAGCCAGTGCAACAGACCGGGCACGGTCAGTGCCAGCACGGCGGCCCACAACAACGGCCAATACGCATAATCGTCGGCACGACGGGCAAGCACCGTCACCAGTTCGGCATCGGTACGCCGTTCGGCACGGGCAATGGCTTCGGCAATCTGCCGTTGATGGTATTCGTCGAAGGGGGTCATGCCGTCGGTCTCTTGAGCATTCTTATAGTTGTTATCCCGGCATTCGGGGCTTCATCCGCAGGCGACATATTCAGGCATAATCCGCCGCTGGAAGAATTGCCTGCAAATCGTACAACAATAGCCGCCTGAAAACTTCGGTCGCGCACGTATCACCGTGGATACGGCAGAGGCCCCAAAACGGAATTGATGATGAAACTGTCTTTGCTGGGCCTGGCCATGGGCCTTGCCAGTCAGGCGGCCCTCGCCGCCCCCACCGCCCCGCCCCTGCAGGACAAGCAGGCATTCATCGAGCATCTGATCAGCCAGATGACCGAAGCCGAGAAAATCGGCCAGTTGCGCCTGATCAGCATCGGCCCGGAAATGCCCCGCGACAAGATCCGCGAGGAAATCGCCGCCGGCCGTATCGGTGGCACCTTCAACTCCCGCACGGCCCCCGAAAACCGGCCGATGCAGGACGCGGCCATGCGCAGCCGCCTGAAGATCCCGATGTTCTTCGCCTACGACACCGTCCACGGCGAGCGCACCATCTTCCCGATCGGCCTGGGCATGGCCGCTACCTGGGACATGGAGGCCGTCGCCAAGGTCGGCCGCACCGCCGCGATCGAAGCCTCGGCCGACGCCCTGGACATGACGTTCGCGCCAATGGTGGATATCGCCCGTGACCCGCGCTGGGGCCGCACCAGTGAAGGCTTCGGCGAAGACACCTACCTGACCTCGAGAATCGGCCAGGTAATGGTGCGCTCGTTCCAGGGCAGCAGCCCGGCCAACCCCGACAGCATCATGGCCATCGTCAAACATTTCGCCTTGTATGGCGCCGTGGAAGGCGGGCGCGACTACAACACGGTCGATATGAGCCTGCCGAAAATGTACAACGACTACCTGCCACCCTATCGCGCCGCGCTCGATGCGGGTGCCGGTGGCGTGATGGTGGCGCTGAACTCGATCAACGGCGTACCGGCCACCTCCAACACCTGGCTGATGAACGACCTGCTGCGCAAGGAGTGGGGCTTCAAGGGCGTGACCATCAGCGACCACGGTGCCATCCAGGAGCTGATTCGCCACGGCGTCGCCCGTGATGGCCGTGAAGCCGCCAAGCTGGCGATCAAGGCCGGCATCGACATGAGCATGAACGATACCCTGTACGGCGAAGAGCTGCCGGGCCTGCTGAAGTCCGGCGAGGTGACCCAGCGCGAGCTGGACCAGGCGGTGCGTGAAGTGCTGGGTGCCAAGTACGACATGGGCCTGTTCAAAGACCCGTACGTGCGCATCGGCAAGGCCGAAACCGACCTGAAGGACTACTACGGCAACGACCGCCTGCACCGCGAAGCTGCGCGTGACGTGGCACGCCGCAGCCTGGTGCTGCTGGAAAACCGCAACCAGACCCTGCCGCTGAAAAAGGCCGGCACCATTGCCTTGGTCGGCCCGCTGGCCGATGCCCCGATCGACATGATGGGCAGCTGGGCCGCCGACGGTAAACCCGTCCACTCGGTGACCGTGCGCGAAGGCTTGCGCCGCGCCGTGGAAGGCAAGGCCAAGCTGGTCTACGCCAAAGGCTCCAACGTCACGGGCGACAAGGCGATACTCGACTACCTGAACTTCCTCAACTTCGATGCCCCGGAAATCGTCGACGACCCACGCCCGCCTGCCGTGCTGATCGATGAAGCAGTCAAGGCGGCGAAGCAATCCGACGTCGTGGTCGCCGTGGTCGGCGAGTCCCGCGGCATGTCCCACGAGTCGTCGAGCCGTACCACCCTGGAGATCCCGGCCAGCCAGCGCGAGCTGATCAAGGCGCTCAAGGCCACCGGCAAACCGCTGGTGCTGGTGCTGATGAACGGCCGGCCGCTGTCGATCAGTTGGGAGCGCGAGCAGGCCGACGCCATCCTCGAAACCTGGTTCGCCGGCACCGAAGGCGGCAATGCCATCGCCGACGTGCTGTTTGGCGACTACAACCCCTCCGGCAAGCTGGCCATTACCTTCCCACGGTCGGTGGGGCAGATCCCGATGTACTACAACCACACCCGCATCGGCCGGCCGTTCACGCCGGGCAAGCCGGGCAACTACACCTCGCAATACTTCGAAGAACCCAACGGGCCGCTTTACCCGTTCGGCTATGGCTTGAGCTACAGCAGCTTCGAGCTGTCGGGCCTGAACCTGTCGAGCAAGGATCTCAAGCGCGGCGATACGCTGGAAGCCAAGGTAACGGTCAAGAACACCGGCAAGGTTGCAGGCGAGACGGTGGTGCAGCTGTACCTGCAGGATGTGTCGGCATCGATGAGCCGCCCAATGAAAGAGCTGAAAAACTTCCAGAAGCTGATGCTTGAACCGGATGAAACCCGCACGTTGACCTTCCGCATCAGCGAAGACGACCTGAAGTTCTACAATGGCCAGTTGCAGCGGGTTGCCGAACCAGGGGAGTTCAATGTCCAGGTAGGGCTGGACTCCCAGGCGGTGCAGCAGCAGAGCTTTGAATTGCTTTGACTGAAAAAGGCCGCCTGTTCCGGCCTCTTCTCGGGTAAACCCGCGAAGAGGCCGGCCCCGATATCCCGCCACCGGATCCGCCCCCGATGCCCTTTTCCTTTCGCGCCCTGCGTCTGGGGCTGATCACCCTGCTGATCGTGCTGGGTACCGCACTCAGCGCCGGCTGGGCCATGCACCAGGCCAAGCGCCAGGCCATGGAAGACGACGCCAAGCGTGCCAGCCAGCAACTGGGCCTGTACGCCAACGCACTGCACACCCTGATCGATCGCTACCGTGCCCTCCCCGCCGTGCTGGCGCTGGACCCTGAGCTGATCGCAGCCTTGCGCGGCCCGGTCGACGAAAAGGTTCAGAACGCCCTGAACCTCAAGCTCGAACGCATCAATGGCGCCGCCAATTCCTCCACCCTCGAGCTGCTCGACCGCACCGGGCTGGCCATTGCCGCCAGCAACTGGCGGCTGCCCAGCAGCTACGTCGGCTCCAACTACGGTTTCCGCCCCTACTTCAAGCAAACCCGCAACCAGGGCAGTGGCCGCTTCTATGCCGTGGGCGTGACCAGTGGCGTGCCGGGCTACTTCCTCGCCAGCGCGGTGAACGACGAGCATGGCCGATTCCTTGGCGCCATGGTGGTAAAGCTGGAGTTCCCTGAGCTGGAGCGCGAATGGCGACAGGGCAACGATATCCTGTTGGTCAGCGACGCCCGCGGCATCACTTTCATCGCAAACCAGGATGGCTGGCGCTACCGCGAACTTCAGCCGCTCAGTGGCGCCGACCGTGCCGAGCTGGCCGAAACCCGTCAGTACGACAAGCAACCGCTGGTGCCGCTACACCATCAGGTGCTGACGCGGTTTGCCCCCTACAGCACCCTTAGCCGCGTGCAAGGCCCCGAGGGTAGTACCGAGTACCTGTGGGAAAGCCTGCCGCTGGAAGGCGAAAACTGGACCTTGCACCTGCTGCGCAAACCGCAGGTCGCTGCCGACGGCCGTAATGCCGCGCTTGGCGCCGCCGCCGTCTGGCTGAGCCTGGTGTTCGCCGCCCTTTTCGTCAGCCAACGCCTGCGCCTGGCACGCCTGCGCCAGCGCAGCCGGCAAGAACTCGAACGCCAGGTCGAAGAACGCACCCGTGAGCTGCGCACTGCCCAGGAAGGCCTGGTGCAATCAGCCAAGCTCGCCGCTCTCGGGCAGATGTCGGCAGCCATGGCCCACGAAATCAACCAACCGCTGACCACCCAGCGTATGCAACTGGAAACCCTGCGCCTGCTGCTTGACCATGGTCGCCATGACGAAGCGCGGCAAGCGCTGGAGCCACTGGAACAGATGCTCACGCGCATGGCAGCACTTACCAGCCACCTGAAAACCTTTGCCCGCAACAGCCCGATGGGCCTGCGCGAACGCCTTGACCTGGCAACAGTGGTCGACCAGGCCTTGCATCTGCTGGAAGCGCGCCTTCGCAACGAGGAAGTGGAAGTGGCGCTGTACCTGGCACGCCCGGCCTGGGTACGCGGCGATGCCATCCGCCTGGAGCAGGTGCTGATAAACCTCCTGCACAATGCACTCGACGCCATGCTCGACAAGCGTTACAAACGCCTGGAGATCCGCATCGAACCCGACGGGGAGCTATGGCGCCTGAGTGTGCTCGACTCGGGTGGCGGCATTGCCGAAGCCGACCTGGCCAAGGTCTTCGACCCGTTCTTCACCACCAAACCGGTGGGGGAAGGGCTAGGGCTGGGCCTGGCCATTTCCTACGGCATCGTCCACGAGGCCGGCGGCCAGCTGCGGGCCGAAAACCTGCCTGGCGGCGCGCGCCTGAGCCTTACCCTGCCCCGTGACCTGGAGCCTGTATGTTGAATTCGGTGATCGTCGTCGATGATGAAGCCAGTATCCGCACTGCTGTCGAGCAATGGCTGAGTCTGTCTGGCTTCAGCGTGCAGTTGTTCGCTCACGCCGAAGCGTGCCTGGCACACCTGCCGCAGCACTTCCCTGGGGTGATCATCAGCGATGTGCGCATGCCGGGCATGGATGGCCTGCAATTGCTCGAACGCCTGCAGGCGAACGACCCCGACCTGCCCGTGATTCTGCTGACCGGTCACGGTGATGTACCGATGGCGGTAGAAGCCATGCGCATGGGGGCCTATGACTTCCTGGAAAAACCCTTCACGCCGCAAGACTTGCTGGGCAGCCTGCGCCGCGCCCTGGAAAAGCGCCAGCTGGTACTTGAGAACCGCCGGCTCCACGAGCAGGCCGACCTCAAGTCACGCCTGGAAGTCACGCTACTGGGCATGTCCCAGGGCCTGCAACAGCTGCGCCGGCAAGTGCTGGACCTGGCCGGCCTGCCGGTGAACGTGCTGATTCGCGGTGAAACCGGCAGTGGCAAGGAGCGGGTGGCCCGCTGCCTGCACGACTTTGGCCCCCGTGCCGCCAAGCCCTTTGTAGCCCTTAACTGCGCAGCCATCCCCGAGTCGTTGTTCGAGGCCGAACTGTTCGGCCATGAGAGCGGCGCCTTCACGGGCGCCCAGGGTAAACGGATCGGCAAGCTGGAATATGCCAACGGTGGCACCGTGTTCCTCGACGAAATCGAGAGCATGCCACTGGCCCAACAGGCCAAGCTGTTGCGGGTGATACAGGAGCAGAAGCTGGAGCGCCTGGGGGCCAACCAGAGCATCAGCGTGGACCTGCGCATCATTGCTGCGACCAAGCCCGACCTGCTCGAGGAGGCGCGTGCCGGGCGCTTCCGCGAAGACCTGGCCTACCGCCTGAACGTGGCCGAATTGCGCCTGGCACCGCTGCGCGAGCGGCGGGAGGACATTCCGCTGCTGTTCGAACACTTTGCCCGTGCTGCAGGTGAAAAGCTGGGTCGCACCGCCCCGCCGCTATCGGCTGCACAGCTGGCGCAGCTACTGTCACATGATTGGCCTGGCAACGTGCGTGAGCTGGCCAATGCGGCGGAGCGGCATGCGCTGGGGCTAGGTTCGCCAAACATCGAGGTGGCACCTGCCGGGCAGTCGCTGGGCGAGCAGATGGAAGCATTCGAGGCGCAATGCCTGCGTGCGGCCTTGCGTCAGCATGGGGGCGAGATCAAGTCGGTGATGGAGGCGTTGCAACTGCCGCGGCGCACCCTTAACGAGAAGATGCAACGGCATGGGCTGGTGCGCGAGGATTTTGTTGGGCCGGAATGAGCGGAAATCCGCTTATGACCTGCACCTGGTAGGCAAAAAACCGCTTATCACCTCGAGATTCCGGGCTGCTTTGCAGCCCTTCGCAGGCAAGCCCGCTCCCGCAAAGGGCAGCGCAAGCCCCACTACTGTGCCGGTTTTGGGGTATTGGATGCCCTGAAATGAATCAGCCCGCCCCCATTTGGCACACCTTCTGCAATTGCCTTGGCAAGCTGCGCCACGGCGCGCTCCACAAAAACAACGAGAAGGTATCCCTGATGGATAACGCCACCTCCCTGCCCGCCGGGGCGGCCACCGCGCCTGCCGCAGAAAAAACCACCGCCAGCCGCTTGAAGTCGATTTTCAGCGGGTCCATCGGCAACATGGTCGAATGGTACGACTGGTACGTCTACGCCGCATTCTCGCTGTACTTCGCCAAGGCCTTCTTCCCCGCCGGCGACTCCACCGCACAACTGCTCAATACCGCTGCGATCTTCGCCGTGGGCTTCCTCATGCGCCCGATCGGTGGCTGGCTGATGGGCCTGTACGCCGACCGCAAGGGCCGCAAGGCCGCGCTGATGGCGTCGGTACTGCTCATGTGCGCAGGCTCGCTGGTCATCGCCCTGACCCCAGGTTATGAAACCATCGGCGTCGCCGCACCTGTCCTGCTGGTCATCGCGCGCCTGCTGCAGGGCCTGTCGGTGGGTGGTGAATACGGCACCTCGGCCACCTACCTCAGCGAGATGGCCAGCAAGGAGCGCCGTGGTTTCTTCTCCAGCTTCCAGTACGTGACCCTGATCTCTGGCCAGCTCATCGCCCTGGCGGTCCTGATCGTCCTGCAACAGACCCTGACCACCGAGCAGTTGTACGCCTGGGGCTGGCGCGTGCCGTTCGTGATCGGTGCGCTGTGCGCCGTGGTGGCCCTGTACCTGCGTCGCGGCATGGAAGAAACCGCCTCGTTCACCAAGAAGGAAAAGGCCAAGGAAAGCCTGATGCGCACCCTGCTGCGTCACCCCAAGGAGCTGATGACCGTCGTTGGCCTGACCATGGGCGGCACCCTGGCCTTCTACACCTACACCACCTACATGCAGAAATACCTGGTCAACACCGTGGGCATGAGCATCAGTGACTCAACCACCATCTCGGCCGCCACGCTGTTCCTGTTCATGTGCCTGCAGCCGGTGATCGGTGGTCTGTCCGACAAGATCGGTCGCCGTCCGATCCTGATCGCCTTCGGTGTGCTCGGCACCCTGTTCACCGTCCCCATCCTCAGCACCCTGCACACCATCCAGACCTGGTGGGGTGCGTTCTTCCTGATCATGGCCGCACTGATCATCGTAAGCGGCTATACCTCGATCAACGCCGTGGTCAAGGCCGAGCTGTTCCCTACCGAGATTCGCGCCCTGGGCGTGGGCCTGCCGTATGCCCTGACCGTGTCGATCTTCGGTGGCACCGCCGAATACGTGGCCCTGTGGTTCAAAAGCGCTGGGATGGAGAGCGGCTTTTACTGGTATGTCACCGCCTGTATCGCCTGCTCGCTGCTGGTTTACGCGACCATGAAAGACACCAAGCAGCACTCGCGGATTACCACTGAGTGAATGCGAAGCCGAAATGAAAAGGGCGCACCGTTTCAGGTGCGCCCTTTTCATTTGTTCGATCAGCACTTATGTCGCTGTGAGCCGACTAAACATTCTATTCGGCTCACTCGTACCTGAAAGCCGGTTCAGGACATCTCAAGCGCCTGTCGCGGGTCACGACGCTGATACCAGTTGGCCATCAGCACCAGCACCAGCAACACCCCGCCCAGCACAGCCGAAGAGCCGACCGTGCCGAAGTCCAGGCCGCCCTTTTCATGGGGTTTGGTGAGGAAGTCGCCCAAGGTGGCGCCAAACGGCCGGGTGAGCACGAACGCGACCCAGAACAACACCACGCCGGGAATACGCGTCCAGTAGCGGGCGACCACCACCAGTGCAATGGTACTGCCAATCAACAGCGCACCGCCGGCAAAGCCCAGCCCCGAGTCATCGGCCAGGTAGTCGCCCAGCGCTGTGCCAAGGGTGTTGGAAAACAGGATTGCCACCCAGTAGAACAGCTCGCCCGTTCGGTTCTTGATGCGGTTGACATCCAGCGGGTTGCCGCTAAGGCGCCAGGCCAGGAAGGTAAGCAGCAGGATGCCGATGAGGAGGGCCGACCCCGTGGCATAACCCAGGCCCAGGGTGCGGTCCATGAAGTCGGAGATGGTGGTGCCAGCGGTACTGGTGGAGAGAATCACCAGCCAATACAACATCGGGTGGTAGCGGCGTGAGTAAAGCTGGCCGACCAAGGTCAGCAGGAACACGCTGATCAGCATCAACGAGCTGAGTGCATAGCCGATGTTCAACGTCATCGACAGCAAGTCGCCTGCCGTTTCGCCAAGGGTAGTTGCGCAGATCTTCATGACCCAGAAGGCCAAGGTGATTTGCGGGAGTTTGTTCATTGTTGTGCCGCTCCAGTCTAAGGTGCGGCGATGGTGCTGAGGTGCATCTGAAAAAACGGTTGGTGACGCATGAAAAAAGCGTTGATAGAACTTTGAAACAAGATATTTCGTTCTTAACGCCCCATTAATTCCCGCTCTTCAAGCTGCAATGGCTGAGAAAACGACGACGCGAGTGCTTGCAGCGAGTGGATGACCCCGCTGCCTGACTCACGCGCAGCGCACACAGACACATCTATTTATTCGATTTTTATGCGCTATTTTTTGCGCTTTTTAATCAAATTTATAGGCGTAGGATTAAACCCATAGAAACAAACAACCTCTCGCACCCTCGGAGCAGCAACCATGAAAAACAAACTGATCCTTACCCTGGCCCTCTCGGTATTCGCAGCTGGCGCCTTCGCCGAAGATGGCTTCGACCGGACCGACGCTCACACCTTTGCCGCGGTTCAAACCCAGCAAGCCAGCTACGCTGAAGACGGCTTCGACCGCACCGGTGGCCAACGCTTCGCTGAAGACGGCTTCGACCGCACCGGCGGCCAGCGCTTCGCTGAAGACGGCTTCGACCGCACCGGCGGCCAGCGCTTCGCTGAAGACGGCTTCGACCGCACCGGCGGCCAGCGCTTCGCTGAAGACGGCTTCGACCGCACCAACGCGCACCGCATCAGCTGATACCTGATTGCGAGCACCCAGCCCGGCTTCGGCCGGGCTTGATCATTTGCACACGAGCTCAGGCTTGGCACACTAGGCACCTTGTCCACCAGGAGGTAGGGCCAACAAGCCCAGCACAGATGTATTACTACGAACCCGCCAAAGGCCACGGCCTGCCGCACGACCCGTTCAATGCCATCGTCGGTCCCCGCCCTATCGGCTGGATCTCCTCTCAGGACCGCGAAGGCCGCCTGAATCTGGCGCCTTACAGCTTCTTCAATGCGTTCAACTACATCCCGCCGATCATCGGTTTCTGCAGCGTCGGGCGCAAAGACAGCCTGAACAACATCGAGCAGACCGGTGAGTTCGTCTGGAACCTGGCCACCCGCCCACTGGCCGAGCAAATGAACCTGAGCTGCGCACCGGTTGCTGCCGAAGTGAACGAATTCGACTTGAGCGGCCTCACTGCCGCACCGTCTAGCATCGTCAAGGTGCCGCGCGTGGGTGAAACGCCGGTAGCCTTCGAGTGCAAGGTCAGCCAGATCGTCCAGCTCAAGCGCGCCGACCAGCAAGAGGTGCCCAGCTGGCTGATCCTTGGGGAAGTGGTGGCGGTGCACATTGCCGAGCACCTGTTGAACAACGGCATCTACGATACCGCTGCCGCTGAGCCGATCCTGCGTGGGGGTGGCCCGGCGGATTATTTCGAGCTGGGCAACCTGTTCAAGATGGCCCGGCCGCCGGCCTGATCACCAGACCAGCTCACCCTCTTCGCTGACGCCCTGCAGGCGTTGCAGCTCGGCGGTGGCCGCTTCGTCGGCGGCCACAGCGCCCTTGAACACCTGCCCGTCGAGAACCTTGTGAAAACGCGGCGCACCGCCCATGCCCAAGGCTTTGACTGCGATGGCCGCGTTGTAGCCGCCACCTTCCACCGGCACCATCGCCGATACCGCTTCGAAATGAGTGAATTCCCTACGTGCCATGTTGCTGTCCGCGTGATTGAACAAGGGCGTCACTTTACCTCATCCACGCTCAATCGAAGGTATGCAAGTCCAGGCTGCTGACCACCTGAGCCTGCACCAGCTCACCGAACACCTCCAGTGTCGGTGAAGCAAAGTAGCCACTCATCGCCTGCTGGTCCTGCCAGCTTCCGCTGAGCAACCACAGGTCAGCATCAGCCTGAGAACGCTGCACGGTGAAACTCAGGCATCCCGGTGCACGCAGCGAGGGCTCGAGCAGGTCACGCAGGCGCGCGCCCAGCTCTGCCGAGCGCCCGCTGCTGGCACGGATGAAAGCAAGGTGGGTGACCGGTTGTTTAAGGGTCATTGCACAATCTCCTTGAAGCAGGCGGACGGAAAAGCCAGGCTGCCAAGGTTAGGCGCTCACCCGCGCGGCGCGTTAGGCCATTACTGCATGTCGATTGCCTGATCCTGCAGCGCGGCAGGATCAGGCAATCGACATGCAGCTTTCGACTAGCGCCCGTCTTTGCTCAAACCTATGCTGCGTCGGTCAGCAGAGGAAAGCCATCATGACCACCGCCACGTCCACCGAACCGACCCTGGAACTGCAGCGCCTGGAGCTGGCAGAGCTGATCAACCGCCACGCGGGCGAGCCCTATGGCCCAGCATCGGCCATCGATGACCTGTACCTGGTGCGTTACACCGAAAATGTGCGTTCTGTACCCACCCTGGCGCAGCCTGCCCTGTGCATCCTTGCCCAGGGCAGCAAAAGCCTGTTCCTGGGTGACGAGCAATACGCCTACGACCCACTGCATTACATGGTCGTTTCGGTAACCTTGCCACTCAGTGCCGTGAGGCTGGATGCCAGCCCCGAGAACCCAAGCCTGGGCCTGCGCATGGACCTGGACCCGGCCGAGATCAGCCAGCTGATCGCCGAGAGCGGACCGATGCTGGTACCCAATCGACCTTCCGGCCGTGGTTTGTATGTGGAAAGGACTGATGCCGCGTTACTCGATGCCCTGCTGCGGTTGCTGCGGCTGCTGGACACCCCGCGCGACATCGCAATGCTGGCGCCGCTGTTCCGCCGCGAGATTCTCTACCGCCTGCTGCGTGGGCCGCAGGGTTACCGGCTGTATGAAATTGCCTTGGCCAACAGCCAGACCCACCGGGTTTGCCAGGCCATCACTTGGCTCAACAACAACTTCCAACAGCCGCTGCGTATCGAGGACCTGGCGCGTGAGGTCAACCTCAGCACCTCGACCTTGCACCACCGCTTCAAGGCCGTGACCTCGATGAGCCCGCTTCAGTACCAGAAGCAACTGCGCCTGCAAGAGGCGCGGCGGCTGATGTTGAACGACGGGCTGGAGGCGGCGGTGGCGGCTTATCGGGTGGGTTATGAAAGCCCGTCGCAATTCAGCCGTGAATACAGCCGGCTTTACGGCGCGCCGCCAATTCGCGATGTGGCTCGGTTGCGGGCTACTGCGGTCTGAAGCTCGACACTCGCCTGCCCCGGCGCTTTCGCGGGTAAACCCGCACCTGCAGGTTTTTGCACAGATGCGAAAATTGCGCGCTGCCTGCAGGCACGAGAGGCCGATACAGGCAATCGCAATGCTTCAACCCAACACCGCGGCCTGCCACTGATTCTGGTCCACCTGAATCAAGGTCGGCCCCTTGCGCTCCACCGCTTGCCCGAGCGCCGCCTGCAATTGGGCAATATCGGCCACGTTCTCTGCTGCCGCGCCCAACGCTCGCGCCACGCCGATGAAATCCGGGGTATGGATATCCACCCCGACCGGCTCGATCGCCCGATTGACCATGTATTTCTTGATTTCCTCGTACCCCTGGTTATTCCACAGCAGCACGATCAGCGGTACCTGTGCCTCCACTGCACTGGCCAGTTCCGGCAGGGTGAACTGCAAACCACCATCACCAATCAGGCACACCGCCGGAGCGCGTTCGACGGCCTGCTCGGCACTGCCCAACCAGGCGCCCATGGCTGCTGGCAACGCGTAACCCAAGGTGCCGTAACCGGTCGAGGCGTTGAACCAGCGGCGTGGCTGCTCCATGTCGAGTGTCAGGTTGCCGGTGTACACAGGTTGGGTCGAGTCGCCCACCAGAATCGCATTAGGCAGGCGCTCCAGTATGGCCCTCAGCAAACGTGTCTGGCTCAGGGTTGGCTGGTCCCAGTCTGCCGCCAGGACCTTGCGCAGGTCGGCCACGCGGGCCACGCCCCAAGTGCTTTCGTGCACTGGCTGCGGCTGGGCTTGCAGGGCACCGAGCAGCGCTTCGGCTGCCAGCTCGGCATCGGCTACCAGCGCCAGCTCCGGCAGATAATTGCGCACGGTCTGGTCCGGGTCGATGTCAATGCGCAGCAGCCTGCCCGGGATCTCGAAGCCTCCCTTGAAGGTCACGTCATAATCGGTTTCAGCCAGTTCGGTACCGATCGCCAGCACCACGTCGGCCTCGGCCACCAGCGCCCGTGTGGCGGGTAACGACTGGGTCGAGCCGATCTGCAATGGGTGGCTGGCTGGCAGCAAGCCTTTGGCATTGATGGTCAACGCCACCGGGGCCTGAAGGTGTTCGGCCAGGCGTGCCAACGCAGCGCCCGCAGCCAACGCCCCGCCACCGGCCAGAATCAGCGGCCGACGTGCACTGGCCAGTCGCTCAGCCATCTGCGACACGGCCTGCGGTGCAGCCCCTGCCCGACTGCCCCGTACAGGGCGGCCCGGCAGCAGGAAGTCGGCCGGTTCAACCAGCACATCGAGCGGGATTTCGATATGCACCGGGCGTGGCCGGGCACTGTCGAACACGGCAAATGCCCTGGCCAGCACCTGCGGCAAGTCGGCTGCACTCATCAAGGTGTGGGAAAACGCCGCCACACCCGATACCAGCGCGGCTTGGTTGGGCAGTTCGTGCAGCTTGCCACGGCCACCGCCCAGCTGGTCACGGGACTGCACGCTGGAAATCACCAGCATCGGGATCGAGTCGGCATAGGCCTGGCCCATGGCAGTGGTGATATTGGTCATGCCCGGGCCGGTGATAATGAAGCACACCCCGGGTTTGCCGCGGGTGCGCGCATAGCCGTCAGCCATGAACCCGGCACCTTGCTCATGACGTGGGGTGATGTGGCGAATGGAAGAGCCCGCCAGGCCACGATAGAGCTCCACGGTATGTACACCGGGGATGCCGAAGACATGATCGACGCCATAGCCTTCAAGGAGTTTGACCAGTACTTCGCCGCAGGTTGCCATCAGGGGTCACCATGAATCGTGTTGGGGTATGCCCTTATTGGACCCAAGCCACGGCTATCGCCACAATGTAAAAAAAACACATACTAGCCATGTCCTGTGATCATGGCTTACTGCAATGAAACGCCTCCCGCCCCTGCCTGCCCTGCACACGTTTCTGGTCACCGCCCAGCACTGCAACTTCACCCGCGCCGGGCAGCAGTTGCACATCACCCAGGGCGCTGTCAGCCGCCAGATTGCAGCCCTCGAAGAACACCTCGGTTATGCCCTGTTCAAGCGCGAGGCGCGTGGGTTGAGCCTGACCCGTGAAGGCCTGGACTGGCTGCCACGGGTGCAGCAGGTGTTCGCCCTGATCGAACAAGGGGTGCGCGAGGTGGGTGAGCACAGCACGACCTTGCAGCTGAAGGCACCAACCTGCGTAATGCGCTGGCTGCTGCCGCGTCTGATGGAGTGGCAGGCACTGCGCCCGGATGTGCCGGTTGAGCTGACCACGACCGTGCAGCATGGGGTGGATTTCCGTCGCGAGGGCTTCGATGCGGCAGTGGTCTACGGCGATGCGCCGAACCACGGGCTGCAGGTGCGCAAGCTGTTCGATGAGCAGCTGACCCCGGTGTGCGCACCGTCACTGCGTGAGGGGCCAGTGCCGTTGCAGCAGGTGGAAGACCTGGCCCGACATATGTTGCTGCATCCCTCGCGGGATGAACACGACTGGCGGTTGTGGTTGCAGGCGGCTGGAGTGACGCTCGCCACGCATGGGCCTAAACAACATTTCGAGACACTGGACATGGCGATGGCCATGGCCTCGCAGGGGACCGGGGTGGCAATCGGTGACTGGTCGCTGATTGGCGATGACCTGCGCGGTGGGCGGTTGTGCATGCCGTTTGCGCTGAAGGTGCTGACAGGCAAGGGGTATTACCTGGTGAGCCAGGCCAGGAGCTTACCGCCGGGGCTGCTGGAATTGCTGGACTGGCTGGAGGGCCAGGCCAGCCTGTGACGGCCCTTTCGCAGGCTCGCCCGCTCCCACAGGTTTGCACAGGCCTTGGTAGCTGTACGGTACCCATGGGAGCGGGCATGCCCGCAACGCAGGCGACTCAATAGCCGACTGTGAACCGTTGCCGCGAGTGCTGCGGCTTCTCCAGCTCATCCAGCATGGCAATCGCATAGTCGGCAAACGTGATCCAGCTCTTGCCGTCCGCACCGATCAACAGATGATCCTTGCCCAGCGTATAGTGACCTCTGCGCTCACCCTCAACGAACTCAGCCGAAGGCGAAAGGAAGGTCCAGTCCAGGTTCGGCTCGCGCCGCAGCGCCTCCAGAAAACGCACGCCGGCACTGGCCTCGGCTTTATACGCCTCCGGGAAATCCGGGCTGTCGATCACCCGGTGCCCTGACGGCAGCAACAAGCTACCGGCGCCACCCACCACCAGCAGGCGCTTGACCCCGGCGCGCTTCACCGGCTCGATGATGGCGTGCGGCTCCATTGTCGAGAAATGCGCGGCACTCAACAAAGCGTCCATACCTGCGACCGCTGCCTGCAGGGCCGCGCTGTCCGTGGCATCCAGCGACTTGACGGTCACACCCTCACGCCCTTCAAGCGTGGAAGGGTCGCGGGCTATGGCCTGTACACGGTGACCACGGCGCAGGGCCTCTTCCAGTAACTGGCTGCCAGCACGACCGGTGGCACCGATGATTGCGATCTTGCTCATGAAATACTCTCCATCAGTTGAACGGAATGACCGCCCTTGGTGACCTTCGCCGCCAGCGCCAAGGCTCTCGTCTGCCGGCTTCGGGTAACGCCTTCTACCAAACAATGCGCATAGCTTAGTTACCCGATTCGTCACAAAAAATGCGATGCTCAGACATAGTTTGTTTCTGAAATCGGGCAAATCATGGACCGTCTCAACGCCATGCGTGTATTCGTCACGGTCATCGACCTGGGCAGCCAGTCGGCGGCGGCGGATTATCTGCAATTATCGCGGCCGGTCGTG
Organism: Pseudomonas sp. NBRC 111139; assembly: GCF_001753955.1. NCBI lineage: Bacteria > Pseudomonadati > Pseudomonadota > Gammaproteobacteria > Pseudomonadales > Pseudomonadaceae > Pseudomonas > Pseudomonas sp. NBRC 111139. The sequence continues at coordinate 36,114 of NZ_BCBP01000033.1, read as the reverse complement.
TCGCGCTACCTGGCAGAGTTGGAAGACTGGGTTGGCACGCGGCTGATGCAGCGAACCACGCGCAAGCTCAGCCTCACGGCAGCCGGCCAGGAAACCCTGCCTCGCTGCCGGCAACTGCTGGAACTGGCCGGCGACCTGCAGGCCGCCGTGCAGCAGCCGGAAGACGCACCAAGGGGGGCACTGCGTATCAGCGTCAGTACCTCATTCGGCCAGGCACAGCTGGTGGATGCAGTGGCCGCCTATGTGCGGCGCTTTCCTGACGTGAAGGTAGAACTGCAGATGCTCGACCGCACCGTCAACCTGGTGGACGAGCGCATCGACCTGGCCATTCGCACCAGCAATGACGTGGACCCCAGCCTCATCGCCCGGCGCCTGAGTGTGTGCCGCTCGGTCGTGTGCGCGGCACCCGCCTACCTGAATGAGCGAGGCACGCCGCAACGGGTTGAGGAACTGAGCCTGCACAACTGCCTGACCCATGCCTACTTCGGACACAGCTTGTGGCATTTCGCGGTAGCCGGCCAGCAGGTCGCCGTGCCCGTATCCGGAAACATCAGTGCCAACGAGGTGATGACCCTGCAAAGGGCTGCGCTGGCTGGCGCCGGTATCACCATGCTGCCAACCTACCAGGCCGCAGACGCCATACGCCGGGGTGAACTGGTGCGTCTGCTGCCCGAGGCCAAACCGCGTGAACTGAACCTGAATGCGGTGTATACGTCGCGCAAACACATGCCGGCGACCTTGCGCAGCATGCTGGATTTCCTGGTGCAGCATTTCAAGGACGAACCGGCGTGGGATCGGGATCTATACTAGTGGCGTACACCCCTATCGCTGTCACGGGAGGTGAGCACCATGGGCATCAAATCCAGAAGAGTCGCCCTTGTCATGGCCCTTACCGCAGTCGCAGGGCTGTATGGATCAGCCTGCTGGCGCGCCGAACTGCTACGCAGCCAGCCCAGCGTCGCCAATAGCTGCGAGCAGGCACATTGCGTGCCTCACAGTGCCACCTTGAGCGCCGTCCGTTGAATGGACGGCGCCCTGCTGATCACTCTTCGACGCTCATGTATTCCTTGGCCCAGCGAATGTAGTCTTCAGGCTGGGTGTAGGTGTGCGAGAGTTCGGTGGCACTGAGGTTTTCCGACTTGTTCTGCCGACCACGCTGCAGCCGCAGGCAGTCGTAAGTGGCCTTGATCGCGGCAAAGTAAGCCGCATGGCCATCGACCACGATGCGCACGCCCAGACGCGCCAGGCGCTCGTCATCGCGCAGGTTCGGGTTGCCATAGGTAACTAGCATCAGCGGCACGGTCAGGTGCTCGGCAATCTGCTCGAGCTGCTCGAAGTCTTTGACCCCGACCATGCAGATGCCATCAGCGCCCGCCTTCTGGTAGCTCTGGGTACGCACGATGATTTCTTCGGTGCTGAGTACGCCCGCGTTGGTACGGGCAATGATCGACAGGGACGAATCGACTCGTGCCTCCAGCGCCGCGCGGATCTTGCCAACGCCCTCCTCGACCGGGATCAGGTCAGTGGACTTGCGCCCGAACTGGGCAGGCAGCAGGGTGTCCTCGATGGTCAGTGCGGCCACACCGGCGCGCTCCAGTTCGATCACCGTGCGCATCACGTTCAGTGCGTTGCCATAGCCATGGTCGGCGTCGGCCAGTACCGGCAGTTGCGCGACCCGACCAATGCGGGTGGCCTGCTCGACGAACTCGCTGAGGGTGATCAGAGCGAAGTCTGGAGCAGCCAGTACCTGCAACGAAGCGACCGAACCGCCGAGGATACCGACTTCGAAGCCCAGGTCTGCGGCAATGCGTGCCGACATCGGGTCGAACACCGAGGCAGTGTGGAAACACGAACCCGAAGCGAGCAGCTCGCGGAAGGCAAAACGCAGATCTTGGTGGGAAGCCTTGGGCATGATCACTCCGCAAAAAAGTTGAAATTTGAACGGTAACTACCGACCCCTGTAATCGGGTCTACCTGACCTGTTCCAACCGTCGCCATCTGGGCGGTCATGCTCGACATGCAGGCAGAGGAATAAAAGGTGTGGGAGACAGCGGACTGAAAAACCTGAGTCAATATGCTGCACCAACCTGGTGCAAGCCCCGGATTTCAGCCTCTGTGGCATACCAACGATATCACGCAGCCATGCAGCACTGGATGAATGCGCCAATGCCGATCTTGCATAGGGGATGCAGATAGTACATAGGAAGCTACCTAACTCAGGTTACAATCCGAGGGCTTCTGTGAGAGCAGGCTTGCCCGCGAAGGGGCCGCCATAGACAAACAAGGTATTCCCGTGACCGCCGCCCTGCCCCCCACCGCCCTGCGCAACGTGCTCACCGCCCTGATGCTGGCCATCTTCCTCGGCGCACTGGACCAGACCATCGTCGCCGTCTCGCTGCCCGCCATCTCGGCGCAGTTCAGCGATGTCGGCCTGCTGGCCTGGGTCATCTCCGGTTATATGGTGGCCATGACCGTGGCCGTGCCGATCTACGGCAAACTGGGCGACCTTTACGGCCGGCGCCGGATGATCCTCACCGGCATCAGCTTGTTCACCCTGGCCTCCATTGCCTGCGCCATGGCCCAGGACATGCCGCAACTGGTGCTGGCCCGGGTACTGCAGGGTATCGGTGCAGGCGGGATGGTCTCGGTGAGCCAGGCAATCATTGGCGACTTCGTGCCCCCACGCGAACGCGGCCGCTACCAGGGCTACTTCAGCAGCATGTACGCTGCGGCCAGCGTGGCCGGGCCAGTGCTGGGCGGCTGGTTGACCGAGTACCTGTCGTGGCGCTGGGTGTTCTGGATCAACCTGCCGCTGGGGCTGGTCGCCTTGTGGGCCATTCGCCGTGCGCTCGCTGACATGCCGGTGCAGCGTCGCGAGGCACAGGTGGACTACCTTGGCGCCATGCTGTTGATTCTCGGCCTTGGCAGCCTGCTGCTGGGCATCACCTTGGTGGGCCAGGGCCACGCCTGGGCCGACCCGGCCGTGCTGGCGCTGTTCGGCTGCGCCCTGCTGGGCCTGGCGCTTTTCATCGCACACGAACGCCGCTGCCCAGAGCCGCTGCTGCCGCTCAGCCTGTTTGGCAACCGTGTGGCAGTGCTGTGCTGGGCGGTGATCTTCTTCGCCAGCTTCCAGTCCATTTCCCTGACCATGCTCATGCCCTTGCGTTACCAGAGCATTACCGGCGCCGGTGCCGACAGCGCCGCCCTGCATCTGCTGCCGCTGGCCATGGGGCTGCCCATGGGCGCCTTCACAGGAGGCCGGATGACCAGCCGGACCGGGCGCTACAAGCCACAGATCCTGGCCGGTGCACTGCTGATGCCAGTGGCCATTTTCGCGATGGCACTGACTCCGCCGCAATCAGCGTTGCTCAGTGCGCTGTTCATGCTGCTGACCGGTATAGCCTGCGGGCTGCAATTCCCGACCTCACTGGTGGGCACACAAAGCGCGGTGGCCAGCAGGGACATCGGCGTGGCCACCAGCACCACCAACCTGTTCCGCTCGCTGGGCGGAGCCATGGGCGTAGCGTGCATGTCCAGCCTGTTGCTGGCACTGCTGCTGCAAGGGGGTTTCGAATTGCCGGGTAATGCGTTGCTGGGGAGTTTGAAGGCCGCAGAGGTGGATCTGGTGACTCAAGGGCGGTTGCTGGAGACGTTCAGGCAACTGCTGATGGGGAGTGCGCTCGTCGCGGTGCTGGGACTGTTCGCGGCATTTGCTTTGCCTGACAGGCAATTGCGCGGCCGCTGAAGGTTGCACACGCGCTGCCGCCTTGTGGTGTGAACAGCTGCAAGGCGGCGGCGACCTTAATCTCCCCTTAACACAAAGGGGAAACACTCCCTCACAATCCTTAACAAAGTGTCATTTGCGCAGAGCCGGGCTCAAGCGCAGCATATCCAGCCCGGTGTCGACCCATTTTTCGACATCACCCAACAGATCGACACTGTCAGGCAGCAATAGCCAGCGCCCGATCAGGCCATCGACATAGGCAAACATGGCCACCGCCGCGCGCTCGGCATCCAGCTCGCCAGGCAACTGGCCCCGGCGTACGGCATTGGCCAGCGCCAGGGTGATGCCCTTGTGGCAATCCAGCACCGCACTCTGGCGCTGCTGGCGAATTTCACACATGTCATCGGTGAACTCGCACTTGTGATGCAGGATTTCATTGATACGACGGGTTCGGGCATCGAGCACCAGCTCGTTGAACACTTGCAACAGCAGCTTGCGCATGCAGCCAAGCGGGTCGACTTCATCCTCGCTTTCGCTCGCCCGCGCCAAATGGTCATGGGTCTCGTGCAGGCTGTCGAGCAACGCCTGCACCAGCTCGGCCTTGTTGTTGAAGTGCCAGTAGATCGCCCCCCGCGTCACACCCGCCAGTTCGGCGATGTCGGCCAGGGTGGTTCGCGCAACCCCGCGCTTGTAGAAGGCCCTTTCCGCCGCCTCGATGATCTGGGCACGGGTTTCCTGGGCTTCTTCTTTGGTTCGACGGACCATGGCAGTACAACCTCATCTGGCCCGAACGCGCAGCGCGTGCGGGGAACGCTCCGGGGGCACCTCTGCCGGGGCCTCTCGGATAAGCTAATCAAGCGCTGAGGCTGTACCTGAGTACCACCCAGCAGTATTTACAAACAACCATGAATGTAAGTATATTCCTTAGCAAGCTATTTATCCACCGGATAGCATTTTTTCCAGATCAAGATCTCTTCCATTACTCTTGAGCGTCTCCCTGCTCCAGCGACCCGAGGATCCTCATGCAATTCAAGCCAGCCGTTACCGCTCTGGTTTCCGCCGTCGCCCTGGCAACCCTGCTCAGTGGCTGTAAGAAAGAAGAAGCAGCGCCAGCGGCGCAGGCTCCTCAGGTCGGCGTCGTGACCATCCAGCCGCAAGCCTTCACCCTCACCTCGGAATTGCCGGGGCGAACCAGTGCCTACCGCGTCGCCGAAGTGCGCCCGCAGGTCAACGGCATCATCCTCAAGCGCCTGTTCAAGGAAGGCAGTGAGGTCAAGGAAGGCCAGCAGTTGTATCAGATCGACCCTGCCGTGTACGAAGCCACCCTGGCCAATGCCAAGGCCAACCTGCTTGCTACACGCTCACTGGCCGAACGTTACAAGCAACTGATTGACGAACAGGCCGTCTCCAAACAGGAATACGACGACGCCAATGCCAAACGATTGCAGGCTGAGGCTTCGCTCAAGAGCGCACAGATCGACCTGCGCTACACCAAGGTTCTGGCGCCAATCAGCGGCCGTATCGGTCGCTCTTCGTTCACCGAGGGTGCGCTGGTGAGCAATGGCCAGACCGACGCCATGGCCACCATCCAGCAGCTCGATCCTATTTATGTCGACGTTACCCAGTCCACCGCCGAGCTGCTCAAGCTGCGCCGTGACCTGGAAAGCGGCCAGCTGAAGAAGGCCGGCGACAACGCCGCCTCGGTTCAGCTGGTACTGGAAGACGGCAGCCTGTTCAAGCAGGAAGGCCGCCTGGAGTTCTCCGAAGTCGCGGTGGACGAGACCACCGGCTCGGTGACCCTGCGCGCGCTGTTCCCCAACCCCGATCACACCCTGCTGCCAGGCATGTTCGTGCATGCGCGGCTCAAGGCCGGGGTCAACGCCAACGCCATCCTGGCACCGCAACAAGGCGTGACCCGCGACCTCAAAGGCGCACCCACCGCCCTGGTGGTCAACCAGGAGAACAAAGTCGAACTGCGCCAGCTCAAGGCCAGCCGTACCTTGGGTAGCGACTGGCTGATCGAGGAAGGCCTCAACCCGGGTGACCGCCTGATCACCGAAGGGCTGCAGTACGTGCGCCCAGGCGTCGAGGTGAAGGTCAGCGATGCCACCAACGTCAAGAAGCCGGCCGGCCCTGATCAGGCCAACGCGGCGAAAGCAGACGCCAAAGCGGAGTAAACCATGTCGAAGTTCTTTATCGATCGCCCGATCTTCGCCTGGGTGATCGCCTTGGTGATCATGCTGGTCGGGGCCTTGTCTATCCTGAAGCTGCCGATCAACCAGTACCCCAGTATCGCGCCGCCGGCCATCGCCATCGCCGTGACCTACCCGGGCGCCTCGGCGCAAACCGTGCAGGACACCGTGGTGCAGGTGATCGAGCAGCAGCTCAACGGTATCGACAACCTGCGTTATGTGTCGTCGGAAAGTAACTCCGACGGCAGCATGACCATTACCGCCACCTTCGAACAGGGTACCAACCCCGACACCGCGCAGGTACAGGTACAGAACAAGCTGAACCTGGCGACCCCGCTGCTGCCGCAGGAAGTGCAGCAGCAAGGTATCCGCGTCACCAAAGCAGTGAAGAACTTCCTGCTGGTGATTGGTCTCGTCTCCGAAGACGGCAGCATGACCAAGGACGACCTGGCCAACTACATCGTCTCGAACATGCAGGACCCGATCTCGCGTACCGCGGGTGTAGGTGACTTCCAGGTGTTCGGTGCGCAGTACGCCATGCGTATCTGGCTCGATCCGGCCAAGCTGAACAAGTTCCAGCTGACCCCGGTCGACGTCAAGACCGCTGTGGCCGCACAGAACGTGCAGGTGTCTTCCGGCCAGCTCGGCGGCCTGCCAGCCCTGCCGGGCACACAGCTGAACGCCACCATCATCGGCAAGACCCGCCTGCAAACCGCCGAGCAGTTCGAGAGCATTCTGCTCAAGGTCAACAAAGACGGTTCACAGGTGCGCCTGGGTGACGTCGCCCAAGTAGGCCTGGGGGGTGAAAACTACGCCGTCAGCGCCCAGTTCAACGGCAAGCCGGCGTCCGGCCTGGCGGTAAAACTGGCAACCGGCGCCAACGCCCTGGACACCGCCAAGGCACTGCGCGAGACCATCAAAGGCCTGGAACCGTTCTTCCCGCCGGGGGTCAAGGCGGTATTCCCGTATGACACCACCCCCGTGGTCACCGAATCGATCAGCGGCGTGATCCACACCCTGATCGAAGCCGTGGTGCTGGTGTTCCTGGTGATGTACCTGTTCCTGCAGAACTTCCGCGCCACCATCATCACCACCATGACCGTACCGGTCGTATTGCTGGGTACCTTCGGTATCCTTGCCGCCGCGGGCTTCAGCATCAACACCCTGACCATGTTCGCCATGGTCCTGGCCATCGGCTTGCTGGTGGACGACGCCATCGTCGTAGTGGAGAACGTCGAGCGGGTCATGTCCGAAGAAGGCTTGCCACCCAAGGAAGCGACCAAGCGCTCGATGGAACAGATCCAGGGCGCCCTGGTGGGTATCGCCCTGGTGCTCTCGGCCGTACTGCTGCCCATGGCGTTCTTTGGCGGCTCCACGGGTGTGATCTACCGGCAGTTCTCCATCACCATCGTCTCGGCCATGGGCCTGTCGGTGCTGGTTGCGCTTATCTTCACCCCGGCGCTCTGCGCAACCATGCTCAAACCGCTGAAGAAGGGCGAGCACCACACCGCCAAAGGCGGCTTCTTCGGCTGGTTCAACCGCAACTTCGACCGCAGCGTCAATGGCTACGAGCGTAGCGTAGGCACCATCCTGCGCAACAAGGTGCCATTCCTGCTGGCCTATGCGCTGATCGTGGTCGGCATGATCTGGCTGTTCGCCCGCATCCCTACCGCGTTCCTGCCAGAAGAAGACCAGGGCGTACTGTTCGCTCAGGTGCAGACCCCGGCCGGTTCCAGTGCCGAGCGCACGCAGGTCGTGGTCGACCAGATGCGTGAATACCTGCTCAAGGACGAAGCCGATACCGTATCGTCGGTGTTCACGGTCAACGGTTTCAACTTCGCAGGCCGCGGCCAGAGCTCAGGCATGGCCTTCATCATGCTCAAACCCTGGGATGAACGCTCGAAGGAGAACAGCGTGTTCGCCCTGGCCCAGCGCGCCCAGCAGCACTTCTTCACCTTCCGTGATGCGATGGTGTTCGCCTTCGCCCCGCCAGCGGTGCTTGAACTGGGTAACGCCACCGGCTTCGACGTGTTCCTTCAGGACCGCGGCGGTGTCGGCCACGCGAAGTTGATGGAGGCGCGCAACCAGTTCCTGGCCAAAGCTGCGCAGAGCAAGATCCTCAGCGCCGTGCGCCCGAACGGCCTGAACGATGAACCGCAGTACCAACTGACCATTGATGACGAACGTGCCAGCGCCTTGGGCGTGACCATTGCCGACATCAATAACACCCTGTCGATTGCCTTGGGTGCCAGCTACGTCAACGACTTCATCGACCGTGGCCGGGTCAAGAAGGTGTACATCCAGGGCGAACCCAGCGCGCGGATGAGCCCGGAAGACCTGCAAAAATGGTACGTGCGCAACGGCGCAGGCGAGATGGTGCCGTTCTCCTCCTTCGCCAAAGGCGAATGGACCTACGGTTCGCCGAAGCTGTCGCGTTACAACGGTGTCGAAGCGATGGAAATCCTCGGTGCACCGGCGCCTGGTTACAGTACCGGTGAAGCCATGGCCGAGGTCGAGCGCATTGCAGGCGAGCTGCCGAGCGGTATCGGCTTCTCCTGGACCGGCATGTCCTACGAGGAAAAACTCTCCGGCTCGCAGATGCCGGCGCTGTTCGCCCTCTCGGTGCTGTTCGTGTTCCTGTGCCTGGCGGCCCTGTACGAAAGCTGGTCGATTCCGATCGCTGTGGTGCTGGTGGTACCGCTGGGTATCATCGGTGCGCTGATCGCCACCAGCCTGCGCGGCCTGTCCAACGACGTGTACTTCCTGGTTGGCCTGTTGACCACCATCGGTCTTGCGGCGAAAAACGCCATTTTGATCGTGGAATTCGCCAAGGAGCTGCACGAACAAGGCCGTAGCCTGTACGACGCAGCGATCGAAGCGTGCCGCATGCGTCTGCGCCCGATCATCATGACCTCGCTGGCGTTCATCCTGGGCGTGGTGCCGTTGACGATCGCCAGCGGCGCCGGCGCCGGCAGCCAGCACGCCATCGGTACTGGCGTGATCGGCGGCATGATCAGTGCGACCGTGCTGGCTATCTTCTGGGTACCACTGTTCTTCGTCGCAGTGTCGTCGCTGTTCGGCAGCAAAGAGCCGGAAAAAGACGTCACTCCTGAAAATCCACGTTATGAGGCTGGGCAATGACCAAGTCTTTGTTGTCCCTGGCGGTAACCGCTTTCATTCTTGGCGGCTGCTCGCTGATCCCTGACTACCAGACCCCAGAGGCGCCGGTGGCTGCACAGTGGCCGCAAGGCCCTGCATACTCGCCGACGCAATCGGCGGATGTTGCCGCTGCTGAACAGGGCTGGCGCCAGTTCTTCCACGACCCGGCGCTGCAACAGCTGATCCAGACCTCGCTGGTCAATAACCGCGACCTGCGCGTCGCGGCGTTGAACCTCGACGCCTACCGTGCGCAATACCGTATTCAGCGCGCCGACCTGTTCCCGGCAGTTTCGGCCACCGGCAGCGGCAGCCGCCAGCGTGTCCCGGCGAACATGTCGCAAACAGGCGAATCTGGCATCACCAGCCAGTACTCGGCCACCTTGGGCGTCAGCGCCTACGAGCTGGACCTGTTCGGCCGCGTGCGCAGCCTGACCGAGCAGGCCCTGGAAACCTACCTCTCCAGCGAGCAGGCGCGTCGTTCCACGCAAATTGCCCTGGTCGCCAGCGTGGCCAACGCCTACTACACCTGGCAGGCCGACCAGGCCCTGTTCAAGCTGACCGAAGAAACGCTGAAGACCTACGAGGAAAGCTACAACCTCACCCGTCGCAGCAACGAGGTCGGCGTGGCCTCGGCCCTGGACGTCAGCCAGGCGCGTACCGCCGTGGAAGGCGCCAGGGTCAAGTACTCGCAGTACCAGCGCCTGGTCGCCCAGGACGTCAACAGCCTGACCGTGCTGCTGGGCACCGGCATTCCTGCCGACCTGGCCAAGCCGCTGGAGCTTGATGCCGACCAACTGGCCGAAGTACCGGCCGGCCTGCCATCGGATATCCTTCAGCGTCGCCCGGACATTCAGGAAGCCGAGCACCTGCTCAAGGCTGCCAACGCCAACATTGGTGCAGCCCGCGCAGCGTTCTTCCCGAGCATCAGCCTGACCGCGAACGCCGGCAGCCTGAGCCCCGACATGGGCCACCTGTTCGCGGGCGGCCAGGGCACCTGGCTGTTCCAGCCGCAGATCAACCTGCCGATCTTCAACGCCGGTAGCCTGAAAGCCAGCCTGGACTACTCGAAAATCCAGAAGGACATCAACGTCGCCAAGTACGAAAAAACCATCCAGACGGCCTTCCAGGAAGTCTCCGATGGCCTGGCGGCACGCAAGACCTTCGAAGAGCAGTTGCAGGCCCAGCGCGACCTGGTGCAGGCGAACCAGGACTACTACCGCTTGGCCGAACGCCGTTACCGCATCGGGATTGACAGCAACCTGACCTTCCTCGATGCCCAACGCAACCTGTTCAGTGCCCAGCAAGCGCTGATCGGAGACCGCCTGTCGCAGCTGACCAGCGAGGTCAACCTGTACAAGGCGCTTGGCGGTGGCTGGTACGAGCAGACCGGGCAGGCCAACCAGCAGGCATCGGTGGAAACACCGAAAGGCTGATCGGCCTTGTTACAAAAGTAGGAAGCCCACCCTTAGCGGTGGGCTTTGCTTTTTTACTGCCTGTGCCGGCCAGTATCCCCTGGCGATTCACCGTCGCAGCCACCACCGTATTCGCGGGTGAACCCGCTCCTACACGGATCGTGTGGCGGACACATACGGTGGTTGGGCGCAAGCCGTTGTAGGAGCGGGTTTACCCGCGAAGAGGCCGCCCCAGGAGAGTTATTAACCAAACGGAACATTCCGTTCGATTATCGCCCCGTTCCGTTTGCGGCGAATTGCCTCACCCCCGCACTACCCCGCACCATCCCCCCACGCAACGTCACTCAAGTTCATCAAAAACACCCGCACCTGCAGGCCCGATCCCGCAGTGCACCGGCTCGACCATAAAAACAAGAGATCCACGACAGATGAGCATTTCGCTACCCGCACGTCAGCTGCTGCCTGGCCTGTTGGCCATGTCCTGCGCCCTCCCCGCATTCGCCGCCAACGAAGGTGGTTTCATCGAGGACGCCAAGGCCACCCTCAACCTGCGCAACTTCTACATCAACCGCAACTTCGTCGACCCGGCCCACCCACAGGGCAAGGCCGAGGAATGGACACAAAGCTTCATCCTCGATGCCCGTTCCGGTTTCACCCAGGGCACGGTCGGTTTCGGCGTGGACGTACTGGGCCTGTACTCGGTCAAGCTCGACGGTGGCAAAGGCACCACCAACACTCACCTGCTGCCCGTGCATGGCGACGGCCGCCCGGCCGATGACTTTGGTCGGCTGGGTGTGGCGCTGAAGGCCAAGCTGTCCGAAACCGAGCTGAAAGTCGGTGAATGGATGCCGGTACTGCCAATCCTGCGTTCGGACGATGGCCGCTCACTGCCGCAAACCTTCCGCGGTGGCCAGCTGACCTCCAAGGAAATCGCCGGCCTGACCCTGTACGCCGGCCAGTTCCGCGGCAACAGCCCGCGCAACGATGCCAGCATGGAAGACATGTCGCTCAACGGCAAAGCTGCCTTCACCTCCGACCGTTTCAACTTCGGCGGCGGTGAGTACACCTTCAACGACAAGCGCACCATGATCGGCCTGTGGGATGCCCAGCTCAAGGACATCTACCGCCAGCAATACCTCAACCTGACGCACAGCCAGCCGCTGGGCGACTGGACGCTGGGCGCCAACCTGGGCTATTTCATTGGCAAGGAAGATGGCGCCGAACGGGCCGGCAAGCTGGACAACCGCACCGCCTCCGCCTTGCTTTCGGCGCGCTACCAAGGCCACACCTTTTACGTTGGCCTGCAGAAGGTCAGCGGCGACGATGCCTGGATGCGGGTCAATGGCACCAGTGGCGGTACCCTGGCCAACGACAGCTACAATTCAAGCTTCGACAATGCCAAGGAGCGTTCCTGGCAGGTTCGCCATGACTTCAACTTCGCCACCGTCGGCGTACCCGGCCTGACCCTGATGAACCGCTATATCAAGGGTGACAACGTCACCGTGGGCAGCGTGGACGATGGCAAGGAATGGGCGCGGGAAACAGAGCTGGCCTATGTCGTGCAGTCGGGCAGCTTCAAGGACCTGTCGGTGAAATGGCGCAACTCGACCATGCGTCGCGACTTCAGCACCAACGCGTTCGATGAGAACCGCTTGATCGTGAGTTATCCGCTGAATCTTCTGTGAATCAAATGGCCTCTTCGCGGATAAACCCGCGAGGAGGCCAGACGCCTCCTCAAATGACCTGAAGCCATAAAAATCCATGCCCCTTTTTTGAAGGCATGATTTGCAACAGCTTGATGAAATCCCTGCCATGAATTTGCCAGTGCACGCTGCCGCCATTCGCTGAGCTGATGATGGTGGTGACTGCAGGCTATCCTGATCACTATCAGGTACAGGTGAAACAAAGCAGAACAGGGAGGCACAACAATGAAAACCCTCGTCGACCACCTGAGCCAATACGCCAACTACCACCGCGATCCGCGCAATATCGCCACCCACTTCGTCGGCATCCCCATGATCGTGCTGGCAGTCACCATCCTGCTTTCACGCCCAGGCTGGGAGATAGCTGGCATGTGGCTGTCCCCTGCCCTGGTGGCAGCGGCGGCGTCTGTGTGGTTCTACTTGCGCCTGGACCTGCGCTTCGGGCTGGTGATGGGGCTGTTGCTGGGCCTGTGCCTGTGGGTCGGTGAGGCGCTGGCAGTACAGTCGACAACGCTATGGCTCGGCGCCGGGCTGGGAGCGTTCGTGGTGGGCTGGATCATCCAGTTCATCGGCCATTACTACGAAGGCCGCAAACCGGCATTTGTTGACGACGTGAGTGGCCTGATCATCGGGCCGATGTTCGTGGTGGCGGAAGCTGCGTTCATGCTGGGCCTGTGCCCGACCCTGAAGCGCGCCGTGGAAACCAACGCCGGCCCGATTGCCATGCGGCAAAAAAAGGCATCGGTGTAAAGGCCATTCGCGGGCAAGCGCCCTGTTGCAGGGGGCTTGCCCGCGAACACGGTTTACTGGCGCGATTCTACGCCAAGTTCATCCCACACCGACTCAGCCATGTGGAACGTGGCATTGGCCGCCGGAATGCCGCAGTAGATCGCGCTCTGCATCAGCACTTCCTTGATCTCGTCGCGGGTCACACCATTGTTGGCCGCCGCACGCAGGTGCAGCTTCAGCTCGTCGTTGCGGTTCATGCCAATCAGCATGGCGATGGTGATCAGGCTACGGGTATGACGCGGTAGCCCCGGGCGGGTCCAGATGTCACCCCAGGCGTGGCGGGTGATCATTTCCTGGAACTCGCCATTGAAGTCGTTGAGCTTCTCCAGGCTGCGGTCCACGTGGGCATCACCCAGCACTGCGCGGCGCACTTGCATGCCAGCGTCGTAACGTTGTTTCTCGTCCATGGCGTTGTCCTCAGTGAGCCAGCAGAAAATCGAGCACGCGGCGGCTGAAGGCCTCGCCAATCTCGACATTGGACAGGTGCGCCGCCGGGAAGTCGACGTACTCGGCACCTTGGATACCGGCCTGCATGAAGCGGCCATGCTCAGGGGTGGTAACCACGTCTTCCGTACCGGCAACGATCAGCGCGGGCACCTGGATGCGGCCCAGTTGCTCACGATAATCAGCGTCACGTACCGCTGCACAGTTGCCTGCGTAGCCTTGCGGGCTGGTTTGCGCCAGCATCTGGCAGATACGCTGGGCCTGCTCCGCCTGTGCCTGGGCAAAGCCCGGGGTGAACCAGCGGGCGATAGAGGCATCGCGCAGGTCGACCATGGCCTGCTGGCCGCCTTTGAGTACCGTGTCGATACGGGTGTTCCACACCTCGTCATTGGCGATCTTGGCGGCCGTGTTGCACAGGGTCAGGCTGTGCAGGCGCTCACCTGCATGGATACCCAGCCACTGGCCGATCAGGCCTCCCATCGACAGGCCGACGAAGTGAGCCTTTTGAATGTCCAGGCCATCGAGCAGGGCCAGCACGTCGCGGCCCAGCTGTTCGATGCTGTAAGGGCCCTCAGTGACCAGCGATGCGCCGTGACCACGGGTGTCATAGCGCAGCACCCGGAAGTGCTGGCTCCAGAGCGGAATCTGGGTGTCCCACATGCCCAGGTCGGTACCCAGCGAGTTGGACAGGACCAGCACCGGGGCGTCATCCGGGCCATCGATCTGGTAATTCAAAACGCCATCGGCCAGTTGCAAGTGCGCCACAGCGGTCTCCTTCAGGCAGTAAAACGTTGATGTTCGGACACGGCGCGCGCCACCCAGACGCGGGCCTGGCCCAGGTAATGGGCAGGGTCGAGCAGGCGATCGAGTTCTTCGCCAGACAGCTCGGCGCTGACCTGCGGCTCGTCACCCAGCACGGCACGCAGGTGCCGCTGTTCGGCCACCGCGCGCTGGCAGCATTGTTCCAGCAGGTGGTGGGCACGATCGCGACCCAGACGCTGGGCGAGGACGATGCTCACCGCTTCTGCCAGCACCAGGCCTTGTGTCAGGTCGAGGTTACGGCGCATGCGCGCGGCATCCACCTCCATGCCCTCGGCAATCACTTGAGCCTGGCGCAGGGCACCAGAGACCAGGCAGCAGATATCCGGCAGGGTTTCCCACTCGGCATGCCATAGGCCCAGGCTGCGTTCGTGCTCCTGAGGCATGGCTGCAAACAGCGTCGACAGCAAGCCCGGCACGCGGGTTGCGGCACCGATCAACACGGCGGCACCCACCGGGTTGCGCTTGTGTGGCATGGTCGAAGAACCACCCTTGCCCGGCGCAGACGGCTCAAATACCTCCCCCGCCTCGGTTTGCATCAGCAAGCTGATATCACGGCCGAACTTGCCCAGGCTGCCGGCAACCAGGCCCAGCACCGAGGCAAACTCCACCAGGCGGTCGCGTTGGGTGTGCCAGGGCTGCTCGGGCAGGGACAGCTTGAGCTGTTCGGCCAGCGCTTCGGCCACCGGCATTGCCTTGCTGCCCAGGGCCGCAAGGCTGCCCGAGGCACCGCCGAACTGCAGGACCAGCAGGCGCGGGCGCAGTTCCTGCAGGCGCTGACGGTGGCGGGTCAAAGCCCCCAGTACACCGGCCAGTTTCATGCCCAGGGTCACCGGGGTGGCGTGTTGCAACCAGGTACGACCCACCAAGGGCGTATCGGCGTGCTTCAAGGCCTGCTGCGACAGGGTATCGGCCAGCTTGCCGAGGTCGGCCTCGATCAAATCGAGGGCATCGCGCAGCTGCAGAACCAGACCCGTGTCCATCGCATCCTGGCTGGTGGCCCCAAGGTGCACATAGCGCTCAGCCTCAGGCACGCCGGTGGCGATCACCTTGCCCAACGCTTTCACCAGCGGAATGGCCGAGTTGCCGGCGGTGGCGATGGCATTGGCCAACGCACCAACGTCATAGCGCTCGGCCTGGCATGCCGCCTCGATGGCTGCTACCGCGCTGTGCGGGACCAAACCGGCAGAGGCTTCGGCACGGGCAAGCGCTGCTTCGAAATCCAGCATGCCCTGCAGGCGGCCACGGTCGGAGAAAATCTCGCGCATGGCCGGCGCGGTGAAATAGGCGTCGAACAGTTGGTTGCTCATGCAGCGTCCTTAGTCATCATGGTGCAGGTACGCCGCCTGCTTCGGCAGGCGCAGGCTGAACAGGAAGGCAATCGCCATCATCGCCGTGACGTACCAATAGAAAGTGTTTTCCATCCCCAGGGTCTTCAGGCCCAGGGCCACATACTCGGCCGAACCGCCGAATGCTGCGTTCGCCACCGCATAGGCCAGGCCAACACCCAGTGCACGCACCTGCGGCGGGAACATCTCAGCCTTCACCAGACCGCTGATCGAGGTGTAGAAACTGACGATACACAGGGCCAGGCTGATCAACACGAAGGCCATGAACGGGCTGGTCACAGTTTTCAGTGCCATCAGCAGCGGCACGGTGCACAGGGTACCGAGGCCGCCGAACAGCAGCATCGAATTGCGCCGACCGATACGGTCGGACAGCATGCCGAAGAACGGCTGCAACACCATGAACAGGAACAACGCCCCGGTCATCACGTAGCTGGCGTTCTTGGCTGTCATGCCCGCGGTGTTGACCAGGTACTTCTGCATGTAGGTGGTGAAGGTATAGAAAATCAGCGAGCCACCCGCGGTGTAGCCCAGTACCGTGATGAACGCCGCTGCGTGATTGCGGAACAGGCCTGCGATAGAACCTGCATCCTTGTCATTGCGGGCTTCGGCGCTACTGGTCTCGTGCAGCGAACGGCGCAACATCAGCGAGATCAGGGCGGCGATGGCCCCCACCACGAAGGGAATGCGCCAGCCCCAGGCCCGCAGTTCATCTTCAGTCAGCAGCTGTTGCAGGATCACCACGACCAATACCGCCAGCAACTGGCCGCCGATCAGGGTGACGTACTGGAACGAAGCAAAGAAGCCGCGCTGCCCACGCAGTGCCACTTCACTCATGTAGGTGGCCGTGGTGCCGTATTCGCCCCCTACCGACAGCCCCTGGATCAGGCGGGCCAGCAACAGCAGCGCCGGGGCCCAGGTGCCGATGCTGGCATAGGTGGGCAGGCAGGCGATCATCAGGGAGCCGAAGCACATCATCAGCACCGAGATCATCAGGGAGTTCTTGCGACCGTGGCGGTCGGCGAGGCGGCCGAAGATCCAGCCACCAATGGGGCGCATCAGGAAGCCTGCGGCGAATACACCTGCCGTGTTCAGCAACTGCACGGTGGGGTCGTCGGAGGGGAAGAAGGCCGGGGCAAAGTAGATCGCGCAGAAGGCGTAGACGTAGAAGTCGAACCATTCCACCAGGTTGCCTGACGAGGCACCGACAATAGCGAAGATGCGCTTGCTGCGTTCTTCGCCGGTGTAATAGGTTGAGGTCATGAGGGTTTCACTCCTGGAGGGTCCTAGGTAAGTCTAGACATACCTAGTAACACACTCGTTCCGCTATCTGGCTGGCAATTGGCCTTGTGTCTCACAGGACAGACCTCTTCGCGGGCAAGCCCGCCCCCACAGGTGATTGCGTGGATCCCTGTAAGAGCGGGCTTGCCCGCGAAGCGGCCGGTACAGGTCAAACCCGCTCGATGGCCAGTGCCAGACCTTGGCCAACGCCCACACACATGGTCGCCAGGCCTTTACGCCCACCACTCTTCTCCAGTTGGTGCAGCGCAGTCAGCACCAGGCGTGCACCGCTCATGCCCAGCGGATGGCCCAGGGCAATGGCGCCACCATTAGGGTTTACCTGTGGTGCATCGTCAGCGACACCCAGCTCACGCAGCACCGCCAGGCCTTGACTGGCAAACGCTTCGTTAAGCTCGATCACGTCGAAATCGCTTACCGCAACCCCCAGACGCTCGGTCAGCTTGCGCACCGCCGGCACCGGGCCAATGCCCATGACACGTGGCGCAACGCCGCCGCTGGCCATGCCCAGAACGCGGGCACGCGGGGTCAGGCCGTGTTTCTTCACCGCTGCGGCCGAGGCCAGGATCATCGCTGCAGCACCGTCGTTAACGCCCGAGGCGTTGCCGGCGGTGACCGTCTTGTCCGGGCCGTTGACCGGTTTGAGCTTGGTCAGCGCCTCCAGCGTGGTTTCCGGGCGCAGGTGTTCGTCACGTTCGACGATGATTTCGCCCTTCTTGTGAGCGATACGCACCGGCACAATTTCTTCAGCAAAGAAGCCGGCAGCCTGTGCAGCGGCAGCCTTCTGCTGGCTGCGCAGGGCGAAAGCGTCCTGGTCGGCACGCGAAACCTGATAGTCGTCAGCCACGTTGTCGGCGGTTTCCGGCATGGAATCCACACCGTACTGGCTCTTCATCAGCGGGTTGATGAAACGCCAGCCAATGGTGGTGTCTTCCAGCTTCATGTTGCGCGAATAGGCGCTTTCAGCCTTGCCCATGACGAACGGGGCGCGCGACATCGACTCGACGCCACCGGCAATCACCAGTTCCATCTCGCCGCTGGCGATGGCGCGGAACGCGGTGCCGATGGCATCCATACCCGACGCGCACAGGCGGTTCAAGGTGACGCCCGGGATGCTTTCCGGCAGGCCGGCCAGCAGCAGTGCCATACGGGCCACGTTGCGGTTGTCTTCACCGGCCTGGTTGGCGCAGCCGAAGAACACTTCGTCTACCTGGTCCCACTGCACGCCAGGGTTGCGCTCGATCAGCGCCTTCAGCGGCACGGCTGCCAGGTCGTCGGCCCGCACGCTGGCCAAGGCGCCGCCAAAGCGGCCGATCGGGGTACGGATGGCGTCACAGATGAATACGTCGTGCATCAGGCTTCTCCTGCCAGCTGGCCATGCTCAGCGGCGGTACGGGCGTCGAGGTCACGCATGGCGGACGGCTCGATTGGGGTGGGTGTGGAAATGGTCTGCGCGTGGCATTTGGAGGCTCCTGGTCAGGGTGCTTCGATGAACCCAGATTAAGGAGACTGGTGGGCACGTTACAATCCGATAATCGACTATTTGTGCGATTAACGAACCATTTGTTGCGCAACTGCCCACGTCCACCACAGGGCAGCTGTGCGCCCTGATCGCAGCACAATGCCGCACCAGTCGGCGCGGCGTTGTGCTGCGAATGGGCCGTAACGCGGCCCTCGCCCTCAGGTTGCGTCGGCGTGGCTGACCAGCCCTTTGACGACCACACCCACAGTCGCCAGCGCTGCCGGCACCAGCAACGCCGTCAGCACCTGCTCGAAAGTCCAGCCCAGGCCCAGCAGCGTTGCACCACTCCAGGCCCCAAGAATCGCACCAAAGCGGCCAATACCCAGCATCCACGATACACCTGTGGCACGGCCCTGAGTGGGATAGAAGCGCGCCGCCAGCGATGGCATTGCCGACTGCGCACCGTTCACACACATACCGGCAACGAGCACCAGCGTAGCTAGCACGGTGATGTTGCCCAGGCTCTGCCCCACCGCGTAGGCGAACACCCCGGCCAGCAGATAGAAAATGCCAATCACCTTGTGCGGGTTGAAACGGTCCATGGCCCAACCCACGCCGACTGCACTTAGCACTCCGCCAAACTGGAACAGCGCGCCGATGAACGCCGCCTGCTCCATGCTCGCGCCGCTGTCACGCATCAGGGTTGGCAGCCAACTGGTCAGAAGGTAGACGATCACCAGGCCCATGAAATAGGTCAGCCACAGCAACACGGTGCCCAAGCCATAGGTGCCAGAGAAGATCACCGCGAACACGTTGCGCGCAGCCACCGCCTTTTGCTCAGGCACACTGAAACTGCCTGCCTCGGCCACCACTTGCGGGGCGATTGGCGACAAGGTCTTGCGCACCTTGTCGGTGCCGCGGTTGCGCACCACCAGGAACCGCGCCGACTCCGGCAGCCAGACCATCAGCACCAGCGCCAGCAGCAACGGCAGCACGCCACCGATGACCAGCAGGCTGTGCCAGCCGTAGGCCGGGATCATCTTGGCGGAAATGAAGCCACCACCCGCCATGCCCAGGTTGAAGCCACAGAACATGCTGGTCACCAGCAGCGACTTGAGGCGCTCCGGGGTGTATTCGGACAACAGCGTGGTAGCGTTGGGCATGCCTGCACCCAGGCCCAGGCCAGTCAGGAAGCGCAGTACCAGCAACTGGTCAACGTTGGTGGCATAGGCCGAGGCCAGGCTGAAACCACCAAATACCAGCACCGCCCCCACCAGCACGCCTTTGCGGCCGAAACGGTCAGCCAGCGGCCCGGAGCCCAGGGCGCCGAACACCATGCCGATCAACGCGGCACTCATGACCGGCCCAAGGCTGGCGCGGTCGATTCCCCACTCTTGCGACAGTGCCGGGGCGATGAAACCCATGGCAGCAGTGTCCAGGCCATCGAGGAAGACGATCAGAAAGCACAGCAGCACGACTCGCCACTGATAGCGGGACAGCGGCTGCTGATTGATGAACGACTGAACGTCGAGGCTTTTGCCGACGTTGGTTTGCGCTTGATTCATTATTGTTATCCAGAATGTGGGGCACAGTCAGGCCATTGCACGCGGATAACCGGTACAAAGGCGATGATTGGGGTATATGGCCTGGGTCAGCCTGGATACAACGGTACTGCATGCGGGTGCGGCCGCAGCAGCGAGGTGACAGTATTCATGCGTAAGTGCCTCTTATGTTTTTCTTGTTCGGTCGGCTAGCCGACCGTTGCGAGAGACATTAATCAGCGGGCCGGGGTGAAGCAATTCACCCGGCACGACACTGTGCGTTTATCGCACAAGAAACGGTTTTGCCTGTTCTGATCCGGGGCCGCAACGTGCTCCCTGCGGTCTCAACCAAACAACTGATGGCAAAGGTCTCGACTGGCTGCCAGTAAAATCGGCAAGAACCGCTGCTCCAATTCACTGCGGGTCACCCGCCCAACATGGGTACTTACGTTCAAGGCAGCCAACACCTGCCCCGAAGCGTCATACACCGGCACTGCAATCGATCGCAGCCCCTGTTCCAGTTCCTGGTCCACCACGCACCAGCCCTGGGCGCGCACCTGCTGGATGCAGGCGAACAACGATTCGGGATCATTCAGGGTGCGGCTGGTGCGCGCTTTGAGATCAGCACGTTCCAGATACTCACGCAGGCTGGTGTCGTCCATGGCCGCCAGCAGAATACGCCCCATCGACGTGCAGTAGGCCGGCAGGCGTCCGCCCACCGAGAGATCGACCGAAATCAGCCGCTCGACCGTGGCCGAACGGGCTATATAAAGGATGTCGTCGCCTTCGAGGGTGGCCATGTTGGCCGCCTCATGCAACTGGTCGCTGATGCGATCCAGGTACGGCTGGGCAGAAATTGCCAGTGGCGTCGACGACAGGTAAGCATGCCCCAGGGTCAGCACTTTGGGCAGCAGCGAATAGGTACGCCCGTCGGTGGTGGCGTAACCCAGCTTGATCAACGTGTGCAGGCAACGGCGCACCGCTGCGCGAGGGATTTCAGTACGGTGGCTGATCTGGGCGATGGTCAGGTGGCGCTTGCGCTCCTGGAATGCCTGGATCACGGCCAGGCCACGTGCCAGCGAGGTCATGAAGTCCGGGTCACCGGTAAAGGCCTGGATGCGCTTGGCCGGGGAAGCCACGATCGGCGGCGCCATGGCAGCCGAAGCAGGTCGCGCCACCTCTGCATTGCCGGAATCGTTGCCCAGGGTTTCGTCACTCATCGCACACCTCAAAAAAAACACCGGTTCGTGCGATTATCGAACAAACGGCCGATAATCGCAATTGACCGCCGACACTTTTGCTTATACCTTTCTCATGCCACTTGTGGCTTCTTTGGAGAGACTGGTCAGGTACCCACCGTAGAAGTCCCCAGGCAACGGCCTCGCCTTTCGGCGAGGCCGTTTTTCATTACGGCCCGCCCTGACATTGCAACGAACTTCTATCCGTCGTTCCTTTCTAACTTGTACGAAAGGTCCAAACTGTTGGCGGGCACATCCTGCTATTTACGCCAGATGATGTCAGGGCTGAGTAAATTAACGATGATCGGCGAATTATCGGTTGCTATAATCGATTGCGCAGGCCCTCCGCTTATCGTGGTCATGGAACCTTCCGCTTTATCAAGCCGTTGCGGCCAGCAAGGCAAAATGCATGTTGCACAATGCATAACAACAGTCATTACACTTATTTCAGGTACTGCACGTGACGAAAGATGAACTGCGCGCGGAACTCGAGCGCCAGGCTGAACGTTACAAGGATGTTTATGGTGGCGAAGTCACCACTTACGCCGCACAACCGGATCCGGAACGCAAACCCTGGCGCAAGCGTGCCAGCGTTCGTGACCAGGCCTTCAGCCAGGAACTGGAACGCATCGAAAAAGAACTGCGCAGCGACAACCCCTGAGCGTCGGGGGCGCCCTCTGCGTGTCGTCGCCCGGTGCACCCGGGCGAGGTCGATCTTTACGGTCTGGCCGATGATGAAATGGAATCACACAAATTTCATACGGCCGTTTGAATTCTAGAGAAATGGCCATTTCTCCACATTTCGGCCTTATTTCGCCATATTTTGTGATTTTTTACCGCCATTTACCGCCTTGATCGCCCCCCTCCGCACGACACGGCTGCACCATGAAGGCGGTCATCTGTCTGTTGCAGGTGCATCGATTGCCAAGGTTTTCTGGCATAATCCCGCCCCCCTATGACCCGCCAGACAACCTTCATGATCGATTTATTCAGCGGACTGGATGCCTGGGTGTTGGTGAGCCTGCTGCTCGCCTTGACCTTCGTACTCGCCTTCGAGTTCATCAATGGCTTTCATGACACCGCCAACGCGGTAGCTACCGTCATCTATACCAAAGCCATGCCGCCACACCTCGCCGTGTTCTTCTCCGGCGTGTTCAACTTCCTTGGCGTTCTGCTCGGCGGTGTAGGGGTGGCCTATGCCATCGTGCACCTGTTGCCGGTAGAGCTGCTGATCAATGTGAACACCGGACACGGCCTGGCCATGGTCTTCTCGTTGCTGGCCGCGGCCATCACCTGGAACCTGGGCACTTGGTACTTTGGCATCCCTGCCTCCAGTTCGCACACGCTGATCGGCTCCATTCTCGGTGTCGGCCTGGCCAACGCCCTGATCAACGACATTCCGCTAGGCGACGGCGTCAACTGGCAGAAAGCGATCGATATCGCCATGTCGCTGGTGGTCTCGCCAATGGCCGGTTTCGCCGTTGCTGCCCTGGTGCTGATCGGCCTGAAATGGTGGCGCCCGCTGTCGAAGATGCACAAAACCCCGGAACAGCGCCGCAAGCTCGATGACAAGAAGCACCCACCCTTCTGGAACCGTCTGGTCCTGGTTGTTTCCGCCATGGGCGTGAGCTTCGTGCACGGCTCCAACGACGGCCAGAAAGGCATCGGCCTGATCATGCTGGTGCTGATCGGTATTGTGCCGGCCAAGTTCGTACTCGACCTGAACAGCACCACCTACCAGATCGAACGTACTCGCGACGCTACCCTGCACATGAGCCAGTTCTACCAGCGTAACGCCGCCACCCTGGGCGAGTTCCTGGCACTGGGCAAGGCCAAGGCCAGCGATCTGCCGGAGCAGTTCAGTTGCAACCCGCAGCAGACCGAGCCGACCATTGCTGCGCTGCAGACCTCGCTGAAAGGCGTGACGGACTACCACAGCCTCGATGCCGAGAAGCGCGTTGAAGTGCGCCGCTATTTGTTGTGCCTGGATGACACGGCAAAGAAGGTTGGCAAGCTGCCAGGCCTGGACGCCCGTGAAAAGTCCGACCTTGAAAAACTGCGCAAAGACCTCACCGCCACCACCGAATACGCCCCGTTCTGGGTGATCGTGGCCGTCGCCCTGGCCCTTGGCCTGGGCACCATGGTTGGCTGGAAGCGCGTGGTGTTGACGGTGGGCGAGAAGATCGGCAAACAAGGCATGACCTACGCCCAAGGCATGTCGGCACAGATCACCGCAGCCTGCGCCATCGGTATGGCCAACGTATTCGCCCTGCCGGTGTCGACCACCCACGTGCTGTCGTCCGGCGTGGCCGGCACCATGGTCGCCAACAAAAGTGGCCTGCAAGGCGGCACTGTGAAAACCATCCTGCTGGCATGGGTCCTGACCCTGCCTGCCTCGATGGGCCTGGCGGCCGGCCTGTTCTGGCTGGCGTCCAAAGCCATTGGCTGAGTGACACCGCAATGAATGAAGGCGCCCTCGGGCGCCTTTTTCATAGCCGTTATGTCTGCCGAAGCAGCCTTGTGCTACCAAGGGTATGGGCGCGGCGCCGGAAGACTACCTTTTCTTGCCCCCTAACAACGACCCCATCAACCCGCGCACCAACTGCCGCCCCAACTGGTTAGCGGCCTGGCGCACTGCTGACTTGATCGCCTGCCCCGCTGCACTCTGCAAGAACTCACCCGCCTTGTCGGCAAAACTCTCTTCATCCGCCTTCGGTTGCGGCGCCGGTTCCACCGGCTCGCCCTTACGCTGGCTCAGCATTTCATAGGCTGACTCACGGTCCACCGGTTTGTCATAGCGCCCCGCCAATGGCGACGCCGCAATCAGCGCACTGCGCTCAGCCGCACTCAGTGGCCCGATACGCGACTGCGGCGGTGCAACCAGCACCCTCTGCACGATGGCCGGTGTGCCCCTTTCTTCCAACGTTCCCACCAGCGCTTCGCCAATACCCAGTTCGGTCAGCACCGCCAGGGTGTCGAACGTCGGGTTGGGGCGGAAACCATCGGCTACCGCCCGCAGCGACTTCTGCTCCTTGGCCGTGAACGCCCGCAAGCCGTGCTGAATGCGCAAGCCCAACTGGGCCAGCACCGCGTCGGGCAAGTCACCCGGCGACTGGGTAACGAAATAGACCCCCACCCCCTTGGAGCGGATCAGCCGGACCACTTGCTCAAGACGGTCCTGCAACGCCTTAGGCGTGCCGTTGAACAGCAGGTGTGCTTCATCGAAGAACAGCGCCAGCACCGGCTTGTCGGCATCACCGCGCTCGGGCAACTGCTCGAACAATTCGGCCAGCAGCCACAACAGGAACGTCGCATACACCTTAGGTGCCTCGTGCACCAATCGGCTGGCATCGAGCAGGTGGATACGTCCACGGCCATCCGGATCAGGACGCAGCAGGTCCTCCAGTTGCAATGCCGGCTCGCCGAACAGTGCCTCGGCGCCCTGCTGCTCCAAGGTAGCGAGCCGGCGCAACAAAGCCTGGGTGGAGGCCGTGGTCATCAGCGCGCTGTCTTCGCCAAGCAGATGCGGGTTGTCCTTCAGATGCGCCAGCAGGGCCTTGAGGTCTTTGAGGTCCAGCAGCAGCAGGCCTTCGCGGTCGGCCACCTTAAATGCTGCATACAGCGCCGCCTGCTGGCTGTCGGTCAGTTCCAGCAAGTTGCCCAGCAGCAGCGGCCCCATTTCACTGAGGGTGGTGCGCAGCGGGTGGCCCGACAGCCCGGCGATATCCCACAAGCTCACCGGGTAGGCCTTGGGCGTATGCCCCAGCCACGGCATGCCGGCGATGCGCTCAGCCACCTTGCCTTGTGGCGCACCAGCAGCCCCCAAGCCACAGAGGTCGCCTTTGACATCGGCGGCGAACACCGCTACCCCCGCGTCGCTGAACACCTCCGCCAGGTGCTGCAGGGTGACGGTCTTGCCAGTACCGGTTGCGCCAGCCACCAGACCGTGGCGGTTGGCCAGGCGCATTGCTTGCCCGACTGGCTGGCCATCCGGGCCCGCGCCTACAACGATGGTCGAAAATTCCGACATCTCTTTAATCCTCTGCTCAAGCTTTAGCTTAATTCGGCCGATACCTGTGGGTGTTATTCGCCTTAATTAGAGAGGAACAGCCGAAAAGGGACTTTTCGGGATGTTGCACAACCTACGGCTCCACTCGTGCGAACGCCTGATATAAAACCTTAGCGGAACCGATTACGCCATGAACAAAAGCCTTCGTTTCAGCCACAAGATTCTTTTGGCAGCATCACTGATCGTGATACTCGCCTTCAGCCTTTTCACCCTCTACAACGATTACCTCCAGCGTAATGCGATCCGCGAGGACCTGGAAAACTATCTGGCTGAAATGGGCACCTCCACGTCGACCAACATTCGCAACCTGTTCGAGGGCCGGATAAAACTGGTGGAGAACCTGGCGCAGAACATTGCCCAAGACCCGGCCAACGCCGAAACCCTGATGGGTCAGAATGCGCTGATATCCAGCTTCCTCACGGTCTACCTGGGCAAAGTCGACGGCGGTTTCAGCGTACGCCCGGACGCGAAGATGCCCGACGGCTACGACCCGCGCACCCGCCCTTGGTACAAGGACGGCATGAACGCCAGCGGCGCGACGCTGACCGAACCCTACATCGATATGACCACCAACAAGATGGTCATTGGTATCCTCAGCAAGGTCTCCAGCAGCGTGGGCGTGGTCGGCGGCGACCTGGCCCTGGACGGCCTGGTGCAGATCATCAACTCGCTGAACTTCGGCGGCATGGGATACGCCTTCCTGGTCAACGACCAGGGCAAGATCCTGGTGCACCCGGATAAAGATCTGGTCATGAAATCGCTGTCGGACCTGTTCCCGCAGCGCACGCCGAAACTGACCGGTGAGCTGACCGAAGTGCAAAGCGAGGGCCAGACCCGCCTGCTGACCTTCAGCCCGATTACCGGCCTGCCGTCGGCAAACTGGTACATCGGCCTGTCAGTGGACAAGGACAAGGCCTTCTCGATGCTCAGCACCTTCCGCACCTCGGCGGTGATCGCCACGGTGGTGGCAGTGGTGATCATCATCGGCCTGCTCGGCTTGCTGATCCGCGTGTTGATGCAGCCGCTGCACACCATGACCCGCGCCATGGAAGACATTGCCGAAGGTGAAGGCGACCTGACCAAGCGCCTGCACATCCACAACCACGACGAATTCGGTGTCCTCGGCAACGCCTTCAACCGCTTCGTCGAGCGCATTCACAGCAGCATTCGCGAAGTGTCCTCGGCCACCGAGCAGGTCAACGAAGTAGCCCTGCGGGTGATCAGCGCTTCGAATTCGTCGATGACCAACTCCGACGAGCAGTCCAACCGGACCAACAGTGTCGCCGCCGCCATCAATGAATTGGGCGCTGCGGCTCAGGAAATCGCCGGCAACGCCGCCCAGGCTTCGCAGCACGCAAGCTCCGCGCGCCTGTTGGCCGAAGAAGGCCAGCAAGTGGTCGAGCGCAACATTGCCGCGATGAACCGCCTGTCCGACCTGATCGTCACCTCCAGCGCGCACATCGAGACACTGAACAGCAAGACCGTGAATATCGGCCAGATCCTGGAAGTGATCACCAGCATTTCCCAGCAGACCAACCTGCTGGCGCTGAACGCCGCCATCGAAGCGGCCCGCGCCGGTGAGGCCGGGCGTGGCTTTGCCGTGGTCGCCGATGAGGTGCGCAATCTGGCGCACCGCACCCAGGAGTCGGCGCAGCAAGTGCAGACCATGATCGAAGAACTGCAGGTCGGTGCCCGCGAGTCGGTCGACACCATGGACCAGAGCCAGCGCCACAGCCAGGACAGCATGCAGATCGCCAACCAGGCGGGTGAGCGACTGGACAGCGTTACCGTGCGCATTGGCGAGATCGACGGCATGAACCAGTCGGTGGCCACTGCCACCGAAGAGCAGACCGCCGTGGTCGAGGCGATCAACATGGACATCAACGAGATCAACATGCTCAACCAGGAAGGCGTGGAGAACCTGCAAGCGACCCTGCGCGCCTGCTCCGACCTCGAGCAGCAGGCTGGCCGCCTGAAGCACCTGGTGGGCAGCTTCCGTATCTGATAAAGGCTACACCTTCACCTGGAGCAGCCTTGTGCTGCTCCAGGCATTGCGCACTCCCCCTCTCAAACTGATCGAACAAACTATCCTTCTGATAGGTCCACCTTTAGGCGTTTCATCGCCGGCCACTCAACGCCGGATGACAGACCCGAAGACGATCCCGGAGGGATGCTGATCGTGCATATCGCCGACATCACCATGTTCTACGCCCCGGCCAGCGGTGGCGTACGTACCTATCTTGATGCCAAACATCACCGTCTCGACGCCATTCACGGCGTACGCCACAGCCTGTTGATTCCCGGTGCCAGCGCCCAACACGGCGATGGCATCTATCAGGTACCTGCGCCGCCCTTGCCGTTTGGCAAGGGCTACCGCTTTCCGGTACGCCTGGCCCCCTGGTGCAATACACTGCGCACGCTCAAACCCGACTTGATTGAAGTTGGCGACCCCTACCTGACCGCCTGGGCGGCGCTGGAAGCGCGGCGCCAGCTCGACGTGCCCGTGATCGGTTTCTACCATTCCGACCTGCCGTTACTGGTCAGCAACCGCATGGGCAACTGGTTCGCACCCAATGTCGAGGCCTACGTCAGCAAGCTATACGGCAATTTTGATCGGGTACTGGCCCCCAGCCAGGTGATGGCCGACAAATTACGCCGCTTGGGCGTGCGTGATGTCCATGTGCAGCCGCTGGGCGTTGACCTTGCCACATTCCACCCCTCCCGGCGCGACCCACATGTGCGTGCCGAACTGGGCATTCCCGACACCAGCCGCCTGTTGATCTTTGCCGGCCGCGGCTCGCGGGAAAAGAACCTGCCGGTGCTGCTTGACTGCATGCAGCAACTCGGCGCCCCCTACCACCTGTTACTGGTAGGCTCGAACATGCCGGCCAGCGTGCCGTCCAACGTCAGCGTCATCGATCACTTCTGCCCGTCTGCGGAGGTGGCCCGGCTGATCGCCAGCGCCGACTTGCTGGTGCATGCTGGCGACCAGGAAACATTCGGCCTGGTCATTCTCGAAGCGATGGCCAGCGCCACCCCCGTGGTAGCCGTGCGCGCCGGTGCGTTCCCTGAAATCATCAACGAACAGAGTGGCCGCCTGTGCACGCCCAACGACGGTCGGGCCATGGCGTGCGCCGTGCGCGAGGCGTTCGAGGCGGGTACCCGCGAGCTCGGCCTGCAGGCCCGCCACCATGTAGAGCAACATTATTCATGGGATAACGTGGTAGCTGGCCTGCTCCAGCACTACCAGGCCGTGCTCGGCCACCAGCCGCAGGTGCGCGCCCATGCTTGAGCCCTCCGCCAGCCAGCGCAGCCTCATGCTGGTGTTGCACGATATTGCCCCGGAAACCTGGCCGGACTATGAACCGTTCGTAAGGGCTGTGGACGCGCTGGGCCACGTGCCAATGACATGGCTGGTGGTCCCGGACTTCCATCGACGCAATCCGCTTCACCAGGCACCTTCGTTCTGCCGCCTCCTGGACGAACGCCTTGCCAAAGGCGACGAACTGGCGCTTCACGGCTATGCCCATGCTGACGAAGGCCCCGCACCGCGCAGCCCCATCGACTACTTCATGCGGCGCATTTATACCCATGAAGGCGAGTTCTACGGCCTTGATGAGAACGAAGCGCTTACCCGGCTACAGGAGGGCCTGGCGCTGTTCGAGAGCCAAGGTTGGCCTGTGGCAGGCTTTGTCGCACCGGCCTGGCTCATGAGCCAGGGCACGCGGCAAGCCCTGTGCCGCCTGCCACTCAAATACACCAGTACACCGCAGCATCTGTACCGGCTGCCAGACTTTACAGCCATTGATGCGCCAGGCCTGGTCTGGAGCGCACGGAGCGCATGGCGTCGCACATTGTCCCGCACGCTGTGCGACTGGCAATGCCGGCGCTGGCGAGGCGCGAGCACATTGCGCTTGGGGCTGCACCCTGTAGACATGCGTCATCGCTCATCCCGAGACTATTGGTTGCGAACGCTGGAAACACTGGTGAAGGATGGCCGCGAACCGCTGACCAAATCTGCCTGGCTGGAGCGCCAGGGGGTAGCATGAAGCGTTGGGCCTGGCTGGCGCTGGCATTGCTGGGGGCAGCGCTGGTGCCAGCGTTACTGGGTGGTAGCGAGCTGCTGCCGAGGCTGAGCCGGTTCGACCCGCACCTGCTGCTCATGCTGCTAGGCATGATTCTGTTGTGCTGGGTCATCAATGCGCTGCGCCTGCGCCTGTTGCTGGGTGAGCAGGCAAAACAGTTGAGCCATGCTCGCAGCCTCGGCGTGGTCATGGCCACCGAGTTTGCCATCTGCACCACCCCTGGCGGCAGTGGTGGGCCGCTGACCCTGATGGCCCTGCTGGCGCGAGACCGCATCCGCCCGGCGCGCAGCGGCGCCGTTTTTGCCATGGACCAGCTGAACGACCTGGTGTTCTTCTTCTGCGCAATGCTGGCGATTGCCGGCTACGCGCTGTTCCACAGCCTGGGCCGCAGCCAGGAAAGCATGTTGCTTGGCAGTGCGTTACTGCTGTGCACAGCGTTGGCCGGGGTGATCGGGCTGTTGCGCTACCGGCGCCCGATAATGCGCATGAACGGCAGGCTGTTGCAGCGCATGGGGATGGGCCAGCCGCGCAAACGTCGCTGGGCGCGCAAACTGCTGCACTTCGTTGCAGCACTGGCGCAGACCTGGCGCCTGCCCAAGCGCAGGCTGAGCCTGGTGTTCACCCTGACCTGCATCCACTGGGGGCTGCGCTACAGCGTGCTGTACCTGGTGTTGCGGGGCTTGGGGGTAGACCTGCAGTGGATTCCCAGCTTCCTGGTGCAGATGCTGTCGCTCAGCGCCGGCCAATTCAGTCTGCTGCCTGGCGGGGCCGGGGCCGCCGAGCTGACGTCTGCCAGCCTGTTGACACCCTTGGTGGGCAGCTCGACCGCAGCTGCGGCAATCCTGATATGGCGGGCAGTTACTTACTACTTTTATCTGCTGGCTGGGGGGCCGGTGTTTGTGTGCCTGCTGGGACGTCCGTTGCTGGAGCGCTGGCGGCGTCAGGCGGGTTGAGCTGTTGCCAGAGTTCGGCGGCGCCGGGGAAGTCGGTGCCATCCGTGTCATCCAGGGCTTCAGGGTCGTAGCGGGCCAGGCAGCCTTCGCCAAGGATCGGTGGAGGTGAGGCGACGGGGTTGTTGCGTTGCTTGGTCATTGCCGTTTCACCCAAGATTGCCGGGGCGCTCTGCGCCCCTGTCGCGACAGGGCTGCGCAGCAGCCCAGCACCTCACAGCAAGCCGGACGGTGTCAGTCGAACACCACAGTCTTGTTACCATGCACCAGCACACGGTCTTCCAGGTGATAACGCAGGCCACGGGCCAGCACCATCTTCTCCACATCACGGCCAAAGCGGACCATGTCCTCGATGCTGTCGGCATGGCTGACACGCACCACATCCTGCTCGATGATCGGGCCGGCATCCAACTCTTCAGTGACGTAGTGGCACGTCGCGCCAATCAGCTTCACCCCACGCAGGGCAGCCTGGTGGTAAGGCTTGGCGCCGACGAACGACGGCAGGAAGCTGTGATGGATGTTGATCACCTTCTCGGCATAGTCCCGGCACAGTTGTGGTGGCAGGATTTGCATGTAGCGGGCCAGCACCACGACGTCGGCGGCATGCTCCTGCACCAGACGCGACACTTCGGCAAAGGCCGGGGCCTTGTCTTTGGGGTCGACCGGAACATGGAAGAACGGAATACCGTGCCACTCGACCATGCTGCGCAGGTCGTTGTGGTTGGAAATGACGCAAGGGATCTCGCAGTCCAGCTCATCGGTGTGCCAGCGGTGCAGCAAGTCTGCCAGGCAGTGCGACTCACGGCTGGCCATCAATACCACGCGTTTTTTCTGAGCCGAGTCGGTAATGCGCCAGGTCATGGAGAACTCTTCGGCGATCGGCGCAAACGCCTCACGGAAGGCTTCGATACCGAACGGCAGCGATTCAGCGCGGATTTCATGACGCATGAAGAACCAACCGCTCTGCTCATCGGAGTGGTGGCTGGCTTCGTTGATCCAGCCATTGTACAAGGCCAGGAAATTACTGACTTTCGCCACGATGCCTACACGGTCGGGGCAGGCGATCACCAGACGATAGGTGCGCATGAATGAGACTCCAGAACTTCGCAAAGGCGCCTATTCTAGCGGCCCGCCAGAAAAAACGCAGTATTGATCGCTGCCGCGATTGCATATGCAGGCCCGAAAACGCCACACGGGCGCTGCCTGACAGACAAGAGGAAACGCACGGGGCATATGTAAAAATTTGTTCACGTAGAGAAATGCTGTCACAGCTTAATTAACAGTTAATTGCCCAATCTTATGTTTACTTGCGAGTAGGGGCTGTCTATTATTGCCCCACACATTTCTGAACACGCATTAAGGAACACTCCATGTCCCTGATCAACGAGTACCGCGCTACCGAAGAAGCCATCAAGGAACTTCAGGCCCGCCTGGCCAATCTGTCGCAGGATGACAAGCTGAAGAAAGAACTGGAGTTCGAAGGCAAACTGCGCACACTGATGGGCGAGTACTCCAAGTCGCTGCGCGACGTGATTGCCCTGCTCGATCCAGAATCGAAACTGAGCAAGGCACCTCGTGGTTCGGTCAAGACTACCGCCACCAAGCGCGCACGCAAGGTCAAGCAATACAAGAACCCGCACAACGGTGAAGTGATCGAAACCAAAGGCGGCAACCACAAGACCCTGAAAGAGTGGAAAGCCACTTGGGGCGGCGATGTGGTTGAAAGCTGGGCAACCCTGCTGGACTGATTATCCGCATACGCCTCTTGCTTCGCACAACAAAAACGCCGGCACACTGCCGGCGTTTTTGTTTACCGGCCATCAGCCGATTGAATAGTGCTCCTGCAATTGTCGAGCATGCAATTGCCAGGCCTCCAACACTCGCCTGCCCGCCTCGTCGGCGCCCTCCCAGGCTTGCTGGCGTGCCTGTTCGAAGTCGCCCAAGGTATTCGGCGCGCCCCACTGCGGGTCGCTCAGGCGTTGCTGGCAGAAGCCATACCAACGTTGCCGCTCTTCGGGGGTCAAGGTTTCAGGGAAGTTACGTGCCCGGTAGCGGAACAACAGCTCCGGCAAACGCGGATCATCGAACATCCAGTGGCCATGGCTCAACTGCGCCGGTTCCAGCGCACGAACTTGCTCGCATAAGCGCCGGTCGCGGTCACCTATAAAACCCTCATACAACTGCTGTTCCGGGTCCTCGCTCGGGGCGAACTCGTCCTTGCCATAGATGTGCTCCAGCTTTTCTTGCCATTGCGCCTGTTGATTGGCCAATTGTTCGCCGCGCGATTTTAACAACGTCAAGTCCAGGCCCAATCGTTGTTGATCGACCGGGCGCAATACCGACAGCGGCGCCACTACCGGGCAACGATTGATCTGCACCAATTTGAGCGGTACCGGTAATTCACCTTCGGCCAATTCATCATGCCGGGTGTACAAGCGCTGACGCAAAACTTCAGCACTTTCCCGCAGTAACGGTAGGGTTTCCTGATGCAGGTCGCAGACAATCAGTGCATTGCGATTACGCGGGTGCCAGGCCAGTGGCAATACGACCCCCAGGTAATTGCGCGCCGCCGAAAAACGCCCGGATATATGCACCAGTGGCTGCAACAGACGGATCTGCTCCATCACTTTATGCTTGCTGCGCAGTTGAAACAGCCAGTCATACAACTTGGGTTGTTTCTGCCGAATCAGGCGAGCCAAGGCAATGGTTGCCCGCACGTCGGAAAGCGCTTCGTGGGCATGACCGTGGTCAATGCCATTGGCCTTGCTCAGCAGCTCCAGACGCAGGCTGGTGCGCCCGTCCTGCTGCGGCCATTCAATGCCTTCCGGGCGCAGGGCATAGGCGGTGCGCACAATGTCGATCAGGTCCCAGCGGCTATTGCCTCCCTGCCATTCACGGGCATAGGGGTCGAAAAAGTTGCGGTAAAGGCTGTAGCGGGTCACTTCATCGTCAAAGCGCAGGGTGTTGTAGCCGGCACCACAGGTACCCGGTTGCGCCAGCTGGGCGTGCACGCGAGTCATGAACTCGGCTTCGCACAGGCCCTGCTCCGCCAACAGTTGTGGCGTGATGCCTGTCACCAGGCAGGCCGCCGGGTGCGGCAGGATGTCGTCCGACGGTCGGCAATAAAGGCTGATTGGCTCGTCGATTTCGTTGAGGTCGAAGTCAGTGCGCACGCCGGCCACCTGCAGCGGCCGATCGCAGCGCGGGTTGATGCCGGTGGTTTCATAGTCGTGCCAGAAAATGCTGGAGGTCACGGGGTCGTCCTGTATCGAGGTCGACCCGATTCTAGCGCGATTCTGAAAAATGAACGTTCAGACGGGCGCGTTCGCGGGGCGGAAACTGAAATAGTCGCGCAACGAACGTACGAAATCATCGTACTCGCGTGGAGACTGCAGCAGCATGAAGCCCGAATCGTAGTGCCCAGGCGTCTCGTCCTCGCGGCACCACAGGCAACTGGCCGTGAGGTTGACGAACTGGTGCCCGCCGCCAGGCAGGGGCATACGCAGCTGCAGCTCGTAATCAGGCCCGACCAACACGGGCAGCTGGCTGATGACCATCAACCCATTTTCAGAGGCATTGCCTAGCTGACCGATCTCTTGATCGGTAAAGCGGTTAAACACCTTGAGGACACAAGGTAGCTGATGACGTTCGATGTGGCGCTTGTTAAACATGATCGCGAGTGTATTCCGTACCTGATGCCAGGAATACTAGGTACTGGCGGTTGTTGTAACAGCTGAGTTACAGATTAGCGCAGCACGCGCAGCAAATCCCGTGAAATAAACCACACCTTTGTGTTAGCGCCAAGGTACGGTCGTCACCGGGTTGGCCACGGCCGTTTCTGCGCCGCGCAAATGGCCAAGTTTTTCCAAGGTCTGCAGGCGCGCTCGGGCGCGATAGGCATATTCGTTGCCCGGGTACTGCTGGATCAGGTACTGATAGGTCTGCGCCGCGTCCACGTACAACGCCTGGCGCTCCAGGCACTGGCCGCGCAGCAGTGATACTTCGGGGTGGATGAACGGCCGGGCACGGCTGGTGCGATCAACCTGCGACAGTTCGAGCATGACCCGTGCGCAATCGCCGCGGTCGTAGGCGCGGTAGGCATTGTTCAGGTGGTGGTCCATGGACCAGCGGGTACAGCCGACGGCGCTGGCGGCCAAGGCTAAAACGATCAGGGCTCGCATGGGGATCTCCTTTGATGCCAGTGTATCGGCGTTTGCCTGCAAATCTTCACACCCTTTTGCAAGGATACCCTGCCCCGTTCAAATGCCACCCTGCCTTGGTCGCAGGTAGTGCAACGGAACAATGACTACAGCGAGATTCAGGAGTAGCCTTTCGCTGCGCTTCACTATAGGAGTCTGTGCATGAGCATCCGCCGCACCAAAATCGTCGCCACCCTTGGCCCCGCCAGCAACTCGCCGGAAGTGATCGAACAACTGATCCTCGCCGGCCTGGACGTGGCACGTCTGAACTTCTCCCACGGCACGCCGGACGAGCACAAGGCCCGCGCGCGCCTGATCCGTGACATCGCCGCCAAGAACGGCCGCCATGTTGCACTGCTGGGCGACCTGCAGGGTCCGAAGATCCGCATCGCCAAGTTCGCCAACAAGCGCATCGAACTGAAGATCGGTGACAAGTTCACCTTCTCCACCGCCCACCCGCTGACCGAAGGCAACCAGGACATCGTCGGTATCGACTACCCCGACCTGGTCAAGGACTGCGGCGTTGGTGACGAACTGCTGCTCGACGATGGCCGCGTGGTCATGCGTGTCGAAACCGCCACTGCAGACGCCCTGCACTGCGTGGTGATCATCGGTGGCCCGCTGTCGGACCACAAAGGCATCAACCGTAAAGGTGGTGGCCTGACCGCACCGGCCCTGACCGAAAAAGACAAGGCCGACATCAAACTGGCTGCGGAAATGGACCTGGACTACCTGGCCGTTTCCTTCCCGCGTGACGCCAGCGACATGGAATACGCGCGCAAGCTGCGTGACGAAGCCGGCGGCAGCGCCTGGCTGGTGGCCAAGATCGAACGCGCCGAAGCAGTTGCCGATGACGAGACCCTCGACAAGCTGATCGCCGCCTCCGACGCTGTGATGGTTGCCCGTGGTGACCTGGGCGTGGAAATCGGCGACGCCGAGCTGATCGCTATCCAGAAGAAGATCATCCAGCACGCCCGCCGCAACAACAAGGCCGTGATCGTGGCGACTCAGATGATGGAGTCGATGATCCAGAACCCGATGCCGACCCGCGCGGAAGTGTCCGACGTGGCCAACGCCGTGCTGGACAACACCGATGCGGTGATGCTGTCGGCCGAAAGCGCCGCCGGTTCCTACCCGATCGAAGCTGTTCAGGCCATGGCACGCATCTGCCTGGGTGCCGAAAAGCACCCGACCAGCCAGAAGTCCAGCCATCGCCTGCACACCACCTTCCAGCGCTGCGACGAAAGCATCGCCTTGGCGGCCATGTACACAGCCAACCACTTCCCGGGCGTAAAGGCGATCATCGCCCTGACCGAAAGCGGCTACACCCCGCTGATCATGTCGCGCCTGCGTTCGCATGTACCGATCTTCGCCCTGTCGCCGCACCGCGCCACCCAGGCACGCGCCTCGATGTTCCGTGGCGTGTACCCGATTGCCTTCGACCCGGCCGCGCTGCCGGCCGACAAGGTGAGCCAGGCAGCGGTCGACGAACTGCTCAAACGTGGCCTGGTGGAGCAAGGTGACTGGGTGATCCTGACCAAGGGTGACAGCTACCACACTATCGGTGGCACCAACGGCATGAAGATCCTGCACGTGGGTGATCCGCTGGTCGGTTGATCCACGCTTTTCACAGCACAAGGCTCAAGCGCAGCCTTGTGCTGTGAAGATGGCCCGACAGGAATA